>NZ_JAUSKL010000088.1 GCF_030646925.1 Candidatus Binatus sp.
CCATCCGCGCAAGCGCCGTCAGCCAGGCGGCCAGTTCCAATTCGCGCGGCGAACTTTTTCCCCGTACAATCACCCGCCGCCCTGCCTGCGGCGTAATAGTCGCGCTCGATTCGAGCACTGGATCCCAGCAGAGTGCCGAGATCGACCAATGGCGCGGTCTCGCCGCGGATCACGGCAATTCTGTCGCCCCTTCGGCTTCACGCTCCTCCGCGCTATCCAACTTTACTTCGGCGTGAGCGTGCCGAATATTCCATCCGCCTCTTCGTTGGGTCCCGCTGTGAAGAAGAGGGTGTCGGCAGACGAGGCCAGCGCGCCGCCAAATACTACTGACCACAGTCCGTCAATCACGATCGGAGTGCCGCCGGAATCTGCTATCGGTCCGATCAGATTGCCGGTGGTTGGATCGAATGCGTTGGTCTTCCCGTCGCCAAAATTTCCGATCAACATGTCATTGGCGAAATCGCCAAAGGTCGAGGGCGCGAGCGCGACCCCCCACGGTGCGTCAAGCGCTCCCTTGCGCGCGAACCGTCGTACCAGATTGCCGTCAGCGTCAAACACATCGACGAATCCGCGTCCCGGTCCAGGTACGTCGTTTTCTTTCGCGGAATCCTGTTTCGCGTATGTCACCCACAATTGCCCGCCGATGTTGTGAATTCCGAAGGGCGCGAACTTCGCCGGCAGCTTTTTGTCGCGAAACGCTTTCTTGTCGAGCGAAACCGGACTGAAGGTCGCATCGAACACATCGATTCTGCGGGTGCGAAAATTGGTCGCGTAAAGCTGCGGCGTCGAGCTCGATGTCATCGCCAGCGCGAGACCCTTGTACACTGCGCTCTTCTTGCCTCCCGAGTTGTTCACCACGATCACCGCGGTAGTTGGATCCGCAATCGTCTGGCTCCATGCCTGGATTGATCCGTCCTCGGTGGCAAAGATAAACAGTGCAGCTCCGGTTGTACCGATCGGAAACGCGCCGCTCGCAAATTCGGTGTTGGCAACGATGCCCGTCGGAACGCCGCCGGTCGGGCCTGTTACCGACGGAATAATCACACTCGGCAGCGCAGCGAAAATCGTCCCATCGCCAAGATATAGCGCCGACAATCCCGAGCCATTGTCGTTCACCCAGAACGGACTCAATCCCGGGAAGAACGCGACTCCCCACGGATTCTTCAACGTTGGATCGATCGTGACCGCCGGCACCACGCCGTTCGACACCAAATTGGTTTGCAGATATCCCACCGCTTGCGCTTCTGCTGCGATACTCGCAACCAGAGCAATGACGGCGGCCAACGAGACCAGTCGTCGCTTGAGCTCCATGATGAAATCTCCTCCTGACTGTTGATTTGCCCGATTTGTTTGTGGTTTCCGATTTTCGGAAACCCGCGTACTGGGCCCGTGCAAAAACTGCGTGGTGTTAATCTTTCGTTCGCTAACGATGAGCGTCAACATGGAATATTTTCCGAACGATTTGTTTCGATCTTTTGCTCGATTGATCAGTTGCTTATGACGCGCTCAGGTGGGTCTCATTGTTTTTCTCGCGGTCATAGAAGATGCTGCTGGATTGATTTATTGTTCCGCGATTTGAGGGAAGAAACGAATGCCATCCTTAACGCGGATGCGCTGCTGCGGCTTCAACGGTATCAGGCCATTGTCAGTCGCTAGGTTCAGCAGGTAGCCGGCCTGTACCTGGAGCAGGACGAGCAGTTCCTCCGTCGTGTAGATACCGCGGGGAATATGTTTTTCGATGTTGTCGACGAACACCGTCGCCAACCGCCTCTCAGTCCTCAGATGTTCCGTTCCGGAGGCGCCGAGTTCGACACGATCGGTGGGGTTGAGGATTCGAGGTTCATCGTCACCTTCCTCCTGAACGAGAACATCCTCGTCGGGGACGCCTGCGAAGTCGCGAAGCTCAGGTTCGGTTATGCTCGGCCGGCCCCACTGAAAACCATGCTCGTTCACCGTGAACGTGAAAACTTCTCCGGTGCGGAAGGCATAGAAACGAGCCCCGTCGACGCCTTTGAGGTCTATGCGCTCGTCCAGGCTGACCAACCGGGAGCCGATTTTCACCCTCTGAATGAGGACATGTTCATCCACGGGCTCAAACCCGGCTTCGGCCAGAATTTGTGACCCGATCGGTTCAATGTCGGTCAGCAGCACGGAACGGCCATTCACCGTGATCTCTTGCGCGCGGCCATGTTCATGATGATGTTCTTGTTCTTCCATTATAGCGTCTCCTATGCGCCCTTTGGGTTGTCCGAACCGCCCTGGCAATTTCGGCCGGGCTGCTCTTGGTTACCTAATGCTGAATAGGAAGTCGGATTTTGCCGCCGGCCGGCGGCAAAATTGGCCCCGCTGTTCAGTATAAGAGGAAGACGAGGTGCCGGAATTCTGGTGAAGAGTTCAACTCAGCGTGTACTCGCAGCCGCCGATTGGCACCGGATCGGCCGTGAGCTCACGGCCTTCGCGCAAGCCCTGCTGAACATTCACAAATGGCGCACTGGAAATACGGTCGACGTCGCCGGCGGCCGCGAGGCGCGCGATTTCGTTCAAGAGGCCATCGAGAAGATGTCTGGATTCGACGCGGATCGCGGAGAACTGGTTCCCTACCTGAAAGCCATCGTTCGACGCTCCATTAGCAATCTCTCGAAGTCGGCCGAAAATCGTCACGAAGCTAGCATCCGTCTCCGGCCCGCTGGACAGGAAGGAAGCAACGAGGATGTCGGCCAATTTCTTGACCGGCAGCAAGCGCAGCCAGCCGCCGCGAGCCCCGAAGAAATCCTGTCAGGACCTGGCGAACGCGTAACAGCGTTGTTTGAAGCGGTGGACGGGGACGATTCGCTGACAGAGCTTTTGGATGCGGCCATGCAGACCGGGGAAACCACAGGCAAGCCGCTCGCGCAGCATTTAGGAACGACACCCGCAGACATCAACAACCGGCTGAAGAAGTTGCGGCGGGCGGCGGCGAAGATCGTGTCCGGGAAGGATCGCGATGTCGCAAAGGAACCCAGCGAACGGACGACCCCATGAAGAAGCCTGAAACCGACCAGGAATTTTTCGATCTGTTCTCAAGCCTCATGGAAGAATCGCTTCCAGAAGGCCTCGACGAGGCGGACGATGAGCTGCGGGCGGCCGGACTGAACCCCGATACGGTCGGAGCTGAGGTTGAAGCACACGCCGCCGCCGTCTTGAGGCGTCTGACAGAGGAAGAGCGCAAGCGGGCAGTTGCAGCGCGCGAGCAGTTCCGCCGCGAGCTTGAAGCAGCCCGATCGGAAAGGGAATGGACCGAAGAGGAACTCAAGGCGGAAATCGCAGCACTGGCGGCAGAGGCTGGCTCCCAACAAGGCGCTCCCGCCGTTGCAGCGCACTTCCAAAAGTTCGAAGGCCGCGCCAGCAAGAGTGACCTGGAAAGCTTGCTCTTGGAACTCCTCTTCCTCCGGGCGAAAAACCGCAACTCGGAGCCTTAGAAGATGTCTGACGCAGCACGATTGGCCGAGCAGGTCGTTGCGGACCTGTCGATACGCGACCCTGCTGACCTCGACGTGCAAGCGATCGCGTGGGAACTGGGTGCATTCGTTCGAGAGGAGCCTCTCGACGGCGCTGCCGCCCGCGTTGCGCGCTATGGTGAAAAGGCAATCATTACGGTTTCGACCCGGCTGCGAGAGCCGGGACAACGGCGATTCGCGGTCGCTCACGAACTTGGACATCTTGTTCTTCATGGGAAAGACAGTGCGCTGTGTCTCTGCCTCGAAAGCGACCTTGAAATGAATGCGCGCGCTTCCCGGCGCGGCATTGCCGACGCTCAAGACCGGGAACACGATGCAAATCGTTTTGCGAGTGCCCTTCTGATGCCGACGAAGCTTTTTCAGCCGCGTTGCGATGCACAGCCGTGCTTTGCCACCGTCGAAAACCTCATGGAAGCTTTCAAGGCATCTCTCACGGCCACGGCGATTCGGTATATCGACTTTTGTAAGGAACTCGGTGCCGTCGTGTACTCCAAAAACCGACGCATCAAATGGTATCGTGGCAGCAAGGATTTCGAGCTGCACATCAAGGTCGGAGATGAGGTCGATTCCTACAGCATCGCTGACGACTGTTTCTCTGGAAAAACGGTCCCGCGAAGACCGACCCGCGTGGATGCGTCATGCTGGTTGGCATGGGGATACAAGAAAGATGCGACCATTCTAGAAGAGTCGCGCAGCCTGACGAGCTATGATGCGGTGCTGACGTTGCTTCACATTGGCCAAGACATCGAGCCAGAGTGGGAGCCGAAGGAGAGCTTCACTCCTGACGGGCGCTACCGTCGCCGCTGATGTGGTGGCGACCCGCGAAAACCTCGACGATTGCATCGACCCACATCAGGCCGCCGACGCTCGATATAGTCAAGCCGCTGAACGTCGCCCTCCTACTGCATCACCGAGCCGCGCGAGATCACTTGCAGCGCGTTGACAGTTGCGAGGCGGCGTTGGTCAGTTCATCGCATTTCGGCAGGCAATCACGATGAGATCAGCAACAAGGCACGCACGCGGTTCAAAGACCACGTCGAAAATCGTCTCAAGGTCTAGCTTCAAATCACTGTCAAAGAGTGACCTGATGTCGGGAGATCGCAAGCGCGCCCTTCGATCGAACGCCGCTGGCCGTCCCAATGCCTTCGATTGCGACGTCAGCGGTACGCGAAATCATTTTACCGCGTCTTCCGAACCGCATTTGGCCGAGCGCCCCATGAACGCTTTTGGCCAGTTTCCAACGGCGGCCACTAAGTTTTGCCGCGTCCCAATGGCGCGAGACGAGCAGTCCGACGAGAGCCGAGGTGATCAACGACTACAGCCGCAACGTCGCGACGTTCTTTCGCGTGCGGCAGCGTCACTTCCAAGCGCTGGTAGACATGATGCGTTGGCAGCTCACGACACGCGCGGAGTTCGAGCGGCTGATTGCCACGGACGCGGAAACGCTGACTGACCTGGAACGATCGGCGCGCTTTTTTCTACCTGCAGCGGACGGGCTTCGCGGGCAAGATCCCCAGGGCGGGGCTTCGGCACGTCGGCGATGCGCGGCGGCGCGTTCGATATCAGGCGGATCGCGCCGCACCTGGAAGAGCTTCACGCGCGCCTCAGCGGAGTCACGATCGAGTGCCTGCACTACGCGGATTTTATCGTCCGGTACGACCGGCCGGCGACGCTCTTCTATCTCGATCCGCCATACCTCGGCTACGAGAAAGAGTACGAGGGATCGTTCAAGCGTGAGGACTTCGAGCGCCTTGCGTCGGTTCTGAGCGGCGTGAAGGGCAGGTTCATCATGTCGCTGAACTATAATCCGATCCTGCGTAAGTGCTTTGCGGCGTTCTCGATCACGACGGTCGATGCGAGGTACACGGCCGGCGGTACTAAGAACGCTAAACTCGTGAAGGAGCTGCTGATCACTGCCGGCGGCGCGGCCGTAAATTGACGCGAGAAAAGCCGCGGTTGTTGTTTTGCCTCCTCATTTGAGGTACAAGAATCACAACCTTTTTGAGGATGAGGTGGCGGGTGGCGGTAAGAATACTCCATAAACAAATAGAAGTCGTTGATGTGCTTGCCGAGTTAGGACTACGCGCGGAGATCCTACGGGATGCGATCGTTGCGGGCGAGACAGCCCGCGATGGCTGTACCGAGAACGATGCCATCAATGCACCGGGTTTCTACGCATACGCTGGAACAATACGGTCCCTGAGAGATCAACTCGTCGGTGGCGAGGGCTGGAGTCGACGAGATGAGCAAGGCCTCCCGATGGTTGTCTCTCCCGACGGAAAAATCGGAATTGTCGTCGGAAGCGGCGACGAGGCGACCGGCAATCACGAGGTTAGCCCCCGAAGCAAGCATTCAAAGGGCCCTGCCACGGTCGCCGTAATCAACCGAAACGTGCAGTTGCAGCTCTGGTCGAGTGACAACGTAACAGATCCCGTAGACGTTGAAATCGACCCCAACATTCGTACCTACGTTTTGTTGCGATTTAGGGATCGCGATACCGTGTACTGCGAGTTGTCTGTCCCATCCGGCAGCGATTTAGAAAAGCGCATCAACAAGTGGTCGGAGCGAATCATTCTCGCCCCGATTTCGCTTGTTCCCGGACCGGAGTTTCAAGGCGATGGTCGTGATCGTGGCGAGAAGATCGAGGTCGTTGTTTCGCGCCGCCGTGCTTAGAATCACATTGCTGTAAGCGAAGCTTTGCCATGCCGAGTGAGTTCTGCCCGTCAAGGTTGACCCTCGCCCGAAAACGACGCGGGATGACCAGATCCGCCCTGGCCCAAGCCGCGCATTTGAGCGCTAATATCATTCAGGCCTACGAACGCTGCGAAAAATCGCCGTCGGGTTCTACCGTTCAGTCATTGGCAGATATTCTGCGGTTCCCCGTCGAGTTTTTTTCGGCCGGCGATGTGGACGAATTTCGCGCCGACGGCGTGAGCTTCAGAGCTCTGAGTTCGTTGACAGCCGCCCAAAGGGATAGAGCTCTTGCAGCGGGCGGTCTGGCCGAACAGCTCAGCCAATGGATCGAAGAGCGATTTACTACGCCGGCTCCCGATGTTCCGAGTCTTAGGGGCTTTCCTCCTGAGAGTGCGGCCGAAGCACTCCGTGCTGAATGGCGACTCGGCGAACGACCGATAGCTAATATGCTTCACCTTTTGGAGGCGCGCGGAGTTCGCGTTTTCTCGTTGCCCACTGACTGCTCACGAATTGACGCGTTTTCGGTCTGGCGTGACGATATTCCGTTCGTCTTTCTGACCACCACGAAATCGGGGGAACGAGGTAGGTTCGATGCCGCTCATGAATTAGGCCACCTGACGCTCCACCAGCGTGGCGGGCCGACAGGTCGAGAAGCTGAGAGCGAGGCCGATCGCTTCGCGTCGGCGTTCCTCATGCCGCGAGCCAGCGTAATAGCTTCAGCGCCTAGGAGCACAACTCTCTCCTATCTAATCAAGTTGAAGGAGAATTGGATGGTGTCGGTCGCCGCCCTCGTGCACAGGCTCAAGTCGTTGAACCTGATCACAGAGTGGCACTATCGAACGTTATGTATCGAGCTGTCTCAAAAGGGGTATCGAACCAACGAGCCTGGGCAACGGATTCAAAGAGAATCGTCCCAATTGCTCAGTAAGGTATTTGCAACCCTTCGGAATGAAGGTGTTTCGAGAGCGACGGTTGCGCGGGAATTGGACATTCTGGGCGAGGAGCTGGAATCTGTGATTTTCGGAATGGTAATCACCTCCGTTCCGGGGGGCCGCAGAAATGACCCCACCTCCGCAAGAGTCCCAAGCACCAACCGGTTGCAGGTTGTTCCGAACGATTGAGCTTCTGCCGGGCGGGTACTTCCAACCCATCGGGCAATCCGAAAGTCGATCCGAAAGTTTGGCGCGAATCGCGATCGATCGAAGGTCAGCGACGAAAAATTGCTTAATTTCATTAGAGAATCAGACTTTCGGATCGGAAAATTGCAGCAGCGATCGAAAGTGATCCTGAAGTTCGGCGGCCGCCGAGTTGTTGGTCGCCCAATGTCGCGATGCGTCGCATCGGGCTCAAAACTGTGGATAACCATCTGCACCGATCCGAAAGTTTGAAAATTGCTTTCCGGATAGTTGCACCCGGACTTCAGACCCTCGGAAAAGCCGCAGAACTGCGAGCGATTCTGCCGATCCAGGCGGATCGATCCTACTTCATACCGCCTCAGTCCCGCCCCATTCCGCAAGATCGTTAACCATCTGTCCTGTCACAGATTACGAGACGACCTACACCCAAGCGGGCCAGTTGCTCCGCGACATTGCCAAACGTCAATGTCCTGATTTTTTGCTGGACTTAAGGATGGAATAGCAACGCTCCAGAATCTCGTGGGCTTCCCGCAAAGGATCTTCTAGCCAGCCGATGAATGCTTGGCCGTCAGGAGTCCATGTGCGCTCTGTTTGCGCCACAAATCCAGCCGCCAAAGATCGCACTGACTGAGCGAAATGTTTGAAGAATTTGCCACCGAAACCCAGAATTCTTTGACCAAAAGGGGTCTCTGCGCTCTCCTCCGAATGTTAGTGAGGCCGGACCCTTTAAAAGGGCAGGCCCGGCCTCGATGCGACTCGCTCCTAGCCCTCAAACTACTTCGTGACTTTCGCCTTCCGAGTCCGCTTGATCTTCTTGCTCCGTGCTGCCGAACCGTAGCGCTTCTTGAAGCAGGCGCGGCATCGCATATCGCATCTCTTCTTAAAGGACGGTGAGAGATCGTCGCTGCCGCTTTCTCAAAGCGTCCCCAAAATCATTGCACTTCGGTTCGGTAAGCCCTGCCATGGTGTGCCTACTGACAACTCCGAAAGCTGCGAAAAAAATTGAGTTTAGGCCGATTTCAGAGTTTTCAGTAGGCACAGGCGGCGCGGCGCGAAGGCGTCTCCCACACACGTGGACGGTCCGAAGGTCGAAAGCGCCGTGATCCAACCGCAACCTGGCTGCGATCGCGAGTGGTTCGCCGCCTCGAAGGTGTTGTACCGCGGGTAGCAGAATCTTCTCCCCCATGCCGATGTGCATAAGAAGACCACGGCGGAACTCGCCGAATGCCTCCATATCGATATTCTCGAGATTGCGGCTGGCGCGAGCGAGCAATTGATCGAGGCGTGCATGATCGCGTTCGAGGAAGCTGCGGACTGCATCCCGTTCCGTCATCAGATTGCCCAGGGTCAATCAGGGAGGAGTCGCGCGGAAAAATGCCGATCGCTCCCTCGTAGGCGCGCGCGATCGCATGATCCACGAATGGGTAGTCGCCCGGCTCGCGTACGCGGAACTCAAAGATCGCGCCGTCGCCCGGCCCCACCTCAAAACTCTGCACCGTGCCCGAGCCCGCCAATTCCATCGGCGACGACCGCGAGCAGGCCCCCATGCGCCACCAAGTCGCGATCACTCGGATCGGAGAAACCGAACGAATCCTGGTGCTCGGTTCGTCGTCTCACATCCTGGGCGTTTCCAGGCGCGGCCCTGCCCGAGCGGCTGCGCCTCGGTCCGCAGCGCGATGAATCAGGCCTACGCTACGCGTGACGCTGGCCGCGCGCGCCTGCTGCTCCACAATCTCGCGCGCCGGCTTGAACATCAGCATCCTGGCGCCGCCGCCGCGCTGCGCGAGGGACTGGACGAAACTCTGACCGTGATGCGCCTGGGGCTGCCCCAGAATCTCGAACGGGTGCTGTCCTCCCCCAATCTGATTGAGAACCTGTTCAGCCGGGTGCGCGAGATTGGACACCGGGTCAAACACTGGCAGAGCGGCACCATGGTACTGCGCTGGACCGCGACCGCTGTGCTCGAGGCCGAGCGCGGCTTCCGCAAGCTCGCCGGCTATCGCGCCATGCCGACCCTGGTCGCCGCGCTGCACGCCCCGCGATACTCAACTCGATCGCAATCACCAGCGGGCTTATGGGAGTGAAGGTCCGTACTGGAAAAAACGACTTCTCCGTCCTGTACGGGAAAGCGGCCCAGTGCTCCCAAGCGTTCTAATGACCGTGAAAATGGTGGCTCTAACCAACATGCAGTCGCTGATGAAACACTGAGCTAACGATGATATTCAATTTGGTATGCCGCTTATCCTGCAGACAAGCGACATTGATAGCTTGCGAAGCCGCGCTCGCGACGTCGATGTTGCTCAATTTGACGCGGCCAAGCCCTCCGGGATAACTCTGCCTGCTCTCTTGGAACTCGTTTGTTCCTGGTCGATGTGGTCGCAGTCTGCTGGAACAGCCCTTCGTCAAATCATTGATGGCTGGTCGCAAGATCTGCCCGACCTGCGACACGCGCGAAAACTATTTGCGATGGGAGATTCGCCGAAAACACCGGGATCCTTTGATGCTCCTCGCAAGGAGCTTTGGCACATTCGGTCTAGAAGTGACTGGGCAGATGATCCAGCTTTTTTATTCCAAGCGAGATTCAGGAGGAGTCTCGAGAAACACGGTTTCGGCAAGAAACTCTCTCTTGCGCTATCAAAAGCAATGCAAGAAATGGCCGACAACATTATTCAGCACAGTGGACCCGACGAAGAGCATCCGGCGGTCGGACTAGTTGGTTACCACGTCGACGGGCAATGGATGACGTATGCAGTCGCGGACGTTGGCCGCGGAGTGCTGGCCAGTCTCGAGACCAACCCGAAATGGTCCACCTTAACTGAGTCAGGAAATGCCCTTCGCGCAGCCGTGTATCAGAGGGCCTCTCGTCGAGTCAATTCTCCTTATGGCACCGGTTTTTCGGAAGTACAAAAGTCTCTTGCGGACTTAAATGGCACACTTCGCTTTCGAAGCGGCGACGCAAGCCTGACTCTCGTCGGTCAACGAGCCGCTCGGCAGGCGATTTTCAGCTCTAACCCGTATCTCGTCGGGTTTCAGTTGGCGGTGACTTGCGGCCTCGCTGTGGATAGTTCAATCCGTGCTCTGCCGCACGAGGCTTGACTTTGCGCGCGGCTCGGGGTTAATCTCACTTTGTCAGGTGAGGATATGAACATCATCGCTTATCGACTGAATCAGTCGCCAAAACCTATCCATGTGGCCGGCGCGACCTTAGGACAGAAACACATTGAGCTTCTCCGCAAACGGATTCAGAACGGTGCCGATGAGATTGTGATTGTCGATTTCTCGGGAATCGAGTCGGCTACAGCGAGTTACCTCAAAGCAACAATCGTATGGCTGATCCAGTCTGCCAGATTGGCGCTCACCAATGGTGTGAATCACGGTGCTCCACATGGCCCTCACGATCCGATTCCTCTTTCGATTTATCCAGTTGTAGCTGGACTCGGCGCCGATGTTCGAGAAGAATTAGATGCCGTCCTGCCTGGCTACCGATTGACATGTCTCGAAACGCTCAAGCGCTCTGAGCGACGGATTCAAACAGCCGTAATACATGGTCCCCTAGACCACGCTCTCCAAGATACACTGCGAGCTCTCACCGAGTGCGGTTCCGGGACAGCTTCGTCGCTGCACAAACGATTTCCGGACCGTAAAATCTCAATCACGGGATGGAACAATCGGCTCGCAGATCTCCACATGCTTCGCTTGGCAATGCGCAGAAAGGAAGGGCGTCAGTGGTTGTACGAGCCTGTGGCAGCAGAGGTGAAAAATGGGCGAGAAAGTTAAGCGGAAGCACGCCCAACAGTTTCGCCATCTCCAAGACGAAGCTTATGGGACACTTGCCGATCCAAACTTATTCTCAAATCGGCGGCTGTTGATCGCGCGCGCATACCGCTGTCGGGGAAACGGTCGTCCTGTGTCTGTCGGCACCAGGGTGATCGTCATGTCGAAGGACAAAGCCCATTTTGTGGTGCTGGATGGAAATGACCCAGTCGGCGACGTAGTGAATGAGGATTGCGCGACACTCGCGACGATCAATCGAAGAGAGTCGAAACCACTGATTGGCGAGATATCTGAACCGTCCGAGTTGACTGGCGATTTTCTTGTTTTATGTGACGCTGAAATGGAGGAGGACGATGTTGACAAGAACGCGGACGGCACGCGCCGACGGACTAAGAAGCGATAACAAACTAGTTCCCTGTCGAGATTGTTATTTCTTGCCGGAATGCGGCGGCTTGGATGGGCAGCAGGAACTGTGGGGGTGTTTCGCCCAATGCAAATCCACGGGTCTCTGCAATCAGTACGATTGGACATGTCCCTGTCGCCCACAGGAGTTTGCGCGGCGTCTCGCCGAAGTGGGTGGAAATTTTAGTTCCAGTTCGTCAACAATTCTAACTGCTTTGCCAAGCAAAAGTGGATTGCCCTTCTACGTGCCCGTCATCCATCATGGTTCCGGTCGGCGGGTGCGATTGAGACAGCAAATGGTTGCGTTGCCGACATTCGAGGTGATCGGCTTGCATAGGGGAGGTACGTACGGTCCGGTGGCAGAAACCGGGACGGCCCTTCGGCGCAAGTTCCGCATTGGCAACAAGGCCAAGGTACTTCTAGTATCGCCAACTCGCGACCAGTTTCTCGAAGTCTATTGGGCGAAACGGCGCGTCCACGATACCCCGCGATCGGTTTTAGCTCTGCAATTGACCGCTATGAGTCTACCGAATTTCTCATTCTTCACCGATGCGCCACGAACACATACTCTTTGGAACAGACAGCGTCTGATGCATGTGTGGCGAGAGTTGGCAGAAGCCGGCATCGCAGTCATTCCCCACTTAAACACGTTGACGAACGCGGACGGTGCTTTCTGGGAAGCTCTACTTCTTGACAATCCCACCGTTACGGTGGTGGCTAAGGAGTTTCAGACCGGCGCCACTATCGAAGACTTAGAGTGGGTTGCACGCCTTCAAGACAGTCTCAAACGCGCGCTTCATCCCTTGATTATAGGAGGAGGTCGCTTCGTGCGCGCCGCAGCGCGGCTCTTTGAAAGTTCAACGCTCGTTGATAGTCAACCTTTCTTTAGGACGGTGATGCGCGAGAGGCTGTCTATCGACCCGTACCGTAACGGCAAAATATGGACTAAGTTTCCAACTACAAAAGGTGCTTTGCTGGACGAACTTCTTGAACACAACATTAGAGTCTACGAGCAGTGGGTCCTTGGAGAAATCGAGCTGGAACGCCCTAACGAGACTCGGCAGCTTTCTTTGCGAGGATCAATTCTCGCGGCATGCCGCAGACAGCTATCAAATCCCCGACGTAGAGCCGCGTGATCTGTGAGCTGAGCCAGGATGCGGCAGATTCACATGACGGCGAAGCGAGTCGTGATAGCGGCACCGTCTGCTTCCATATTCCAAGCTGTTCAAACCACTGCGGCTGGTTTGAAAAGTTGCGACGCTGAGAATACTATGGAAATTTGACGGTGAAGCGTAAGACGACAATGTTTCTGGATCGGGCGAAAGAGTCGTTAATTGTCGCCGTGGAGATATTTAACCGCCCTTCGGAGATCGCGCGCTTGGAAGGTGTCCTCTTGATGGCCAATCATGCGTTCGAAATGCTCTTAAAGGCGGTTGTATTTGAAAAAACGAGCCGCATAAGGGGTAAAAAGGAAAAGTACAACTACGGTTTCGACAAATGCGTTGCGATTTGTGAGAACCAGCTCAGTGTACTTGACCCGAATGAGGTCTTATCGATCAAGAACCTAAATGGATTTCGTGACGCTGCTGCTCACGATATTGTCGACCTTAGCGAGGGGCTCCTCTATGCGCATATCGAGCAGGCAGTGCTGATTTTCGGAGCCGTCCTGAAGAGGACCTTTGGCAAGGATTTAGCAAGATGGTTGCCGCGGAGAATTCTGCCTATAAGTGCATCTCTCCCAAATGAAATCACTGCGATAGTAAGCGAGGACATGTCGGTAATCGGCGGGCTATTAGGCAAGGGTAAGCGGCGGGAAGACGATGCGCAGGCGGCTCTGAGACCGTATCAGGTTATTGAAAAGAATATTCGGGAGTCCCAAGGACTCTCCGGCAAGGAAACTTCAACAAAGGCGATCATTCGCAAACTAAAGAAAACCGATTGGAGGACCGCCCTGCCGATGGTGGCGGGACTTGTGCAGCCAGAGATAGGCGGAATCCCCATACATATACATGTTAACAAGAAGAGCGGATTTTCGGTTCGCATTGATCCGAACGCATCGGCCGCGATTGCTTTTAAATACGCCCGAGATGAAGATCGGTATCCGTATCTGACCAGCGAACTTGCCGGGAAGCTCGGAATTAAATTGTGGCAGGTTGTCGAGCTAGTGAAAATATTCCGACTGAAAGGCAATACGGATTTCCATAACCAAAGTAAGATCAGCAGGTCGAGCTACGTTCAGAGGTACAACGAAAAGGCACGAAAGGTTCTAGCTGACGCGCTCGCACTCCATGGTTTTGACGATTTGTGGAGAAGGTCAAAAACCGGAGAGAGCATCGATCCACGCGAATACGTCGGCAATGATCCGATCGAGGTATAACTCTCGTTGAATTGAGATAGTTGCTCCGTCTTCGCTGGCAGTCGTTCCAACCATCTTCCGTGCGCAGAGCCTTTTGGGTCTGCATGCGCGCAGACTGGAGCAGGGCACCACGGCAGAGAGAAGTCGAGGTTTAAGATAGACAAAGCGTTATGCGATGAGTTTTGGGCAAGCGTTTTCGGCCAAGGAGGACGGCAAGATGGCTGAGGTACTCTTCGACGGCCCCATCATTTTGTGTTCAGCGAACGGCAAATATCGGATCAGACTCGAAGTCGGCGACGATGGCTCGCTGATAGCTACGCTGCTACTTCCTAACAAGGATGATCCAAACAAGTGGGAAGCTCAACACTCGGGCACTGGAGTGGCTCCGCTGGCAAGGACTCGTCAGGATCCGGGTGCTGGTCTTGTTTTCCTTGACTCAGTTTGAGCGATGGCAAAACGGTACGGCAGGTGGGAGGTGCTCAAGTCGCTGAATGAAGGCGGTCAGGGTCATATTTTTCTTGTCCGCGATGCAGGCAAAAATAGCGAAAGTCTTTTCGTGCTGAAGCGTTTGAAGAACGCCGGCCGCCTTGATCTCTTCGAGCGAGAGGTGAACGCGACCAGATCGATTAACCATACGAACATCCTTCGCGTTGTAGATTTCGACCTAGCCGGTGCTCAACCCTACTACGTTGCCGAATATTGCGAGCGTGGTTCACTCGTCGACATCGGTGCAACCGCATTCAAGGGAAACGTGACCGGCGCTGTGTCGGTACTCGGTCCCATTGTCGATGCGCTCCACGCGGCGCACGAGCGCGGCATCTTTCATCGAGACGTCAAACCGCCAAACATCCTGATCCGACAGGATGGGCAGCCGGTGCTCGCGGATTTTGGAATCTGCCACGTAGAGGGCGATACCCGGTTCACATTGGCAACCAACGAGCCGGGCGGTTCCGTCAACTACGTAGCGCCGGAAATGGAATCGGGTCGCCGGTTGGGACCACCGTGCGCCGAGACAGATGCTTATAGCATCGGGAAGGTTCTTTATTGGATGTTATCTGGTGGCGACATTTTTGCCCGCGAGGATCACAGAGGGCGACCGCTTACCGAGATCTTGGGTGAGCAGCACTTCGAACACGTTCACCTGTTTCTCGACGAAGCGATTGTTGAAAAACCCGAGAATCGGATACGGTTTGCCGAGTTAGCCAATCGGATCAAACAGATGGAGGCGCTGGTGATGGGCAACTTTACTCCGCTTAAACCCTCTATGGCATTGACATGCCGATTCTGCGGTCTCGGCAAATACGAACGGCACGTCGGACCCGATGCAGGAAACATTTCTCGGATAGGCATACCCCAAATGGCAAATAAAGATATGAGGGCTTTGCGGTGTGATCATTGCGGGCACGTTGAGTTATTCGACTTCCTCGGTTTGAAAAACGACTGGTGGAGCCGCTGAGTCTTCCGCACCTATTCTTTGCCCGATCAAGAGGAGGCTCAAGACCATGACAGATATTTTAGGTCCGGTTGACGAGATAGTGCTGCGTTCGCCGAACGGCGAATTTCGGGTCAGTCTCCAACTGGGAGACGACGGATCTTTGTATGCAACCCTATTGGTTCACGCGGGCGAGGAAAAATACGAACCGCCCCAAGGCATCTCCGCCGCAAGGTTGGCGATGGTACGGCGCGGTCCGAAAAATCAGATTATTCAGTTCTCTTCAATGTAATGACCTTCGACTGGACCGGAATCGATTCTTCGATCCGAATAACCCGACCGTAACGAACGCCTTCAAGGAAGTTCAGGTGTCCCGATTTGATCAAGTCTCTTGAGCGCCCAACGTTGCATGTCAGTTGCGCAGGTTTGTAAGCCGAGCCAGATGAGCCGGTACTCCTCGAGCTTCGCGTAGTTTGGACTCTTTTCTAAATCAGCAACATTATCGTTGAGAATGAGGAGTTCGTAACGGCGTGGCTCTCGACTCGTCATCTCCATGGCGAACCAAGGCGCCGTCTCGTGAAAGAAGGTTGCGCGGTTTAGTCGCAAATCCTCAACCCAGCCTGAACTGTGCCCGCCTTCGAGCATGGCTTGCTCTAGAATCCGCGCACCATCTCTCTCACTGCACCGTTCCATGAGGATGTGCCGGGCGAATCTGATCACAAAGGTGCGGAGCATTTCATAGGCAGAGCGCGCTTCATAGAGAAACGCGTCGAGGCTAGCTACCAATTGAAACCCGACCGCTTCATCTCTGAGAACGAGAGCCTTCGGCGGACTATGTGCGAGGCATTTTTCCACTGAATCAGGTACTTCGGCGAGTTCATTGTTGAGAGCGCTGATATCTCCGTTAAGCCGCTCGACCGCTATCTGAACCGAACGAATCTTTGTAACGAGAGCAATAGCCGCATCGCCCATCTTGGGTCCCCAGATGCCGAACTCATTGCCTGCCCCGGTCTGTTTGGCCGCGTTTAACCGATTGATAATAGGGAACAGGAGTGGAACGCCACCGATATAAGAGATGTGAAAGTACTTCATTTCTTCTTGAAATTCACTCGCTAACTGTCGGCCGTCTTGAAGGTCTTTCCCAGGTGGCAGTGTCGCGGAAATTAGCACATGCTGGTCGATCGTTCGAATTGCGCGTCGCTCCCTGTCTGCGATCGATAGATCCTTCTTGTTGCGCCCGCTGAAGTGGCGGACTATCTTCGGGACGCACCTATGGCGGCATTTCCAGCTACCCTGACCCCAGAACAGCAAGCGCGACAGGAGATTGATCGCAATCTCATCGCATCCGGCTGGATCGTTCAGAATCGCGACGACGCTAACTTGTCCGCGGGTCGCGGCGTCGCGATTCGCGAGTTCAAGATGGCCGATGGCCACGGTTTTGCCGACTATCTCTTGTATGTCGACAAGCAGGCAGTCGCCGCGCTTGAAGCCAAGCCGGCTGGCTTCCCGCTGAGCGGCGTGAAGCCGCAGATCGACAAGTACTCGGAAGGATTGCCGCACAACCTGCCTGCGCCGATTCGGCCGCTGCCGTTCTTGTACATGAGCACCGGCGTCGCGACGAACTTCGTAAACCTGCTCGATCCCGAACCTCGCAGCCGTCGCGTTTTCAGCTTCCATCGACCCGAGACAATCGCTGAATGGATGCAGGCGCATAATCTGCCTGACTGGATCGGCGGATGGGGCGGAACGCCGCCCGCTCTCGATCCCAAGCGTGCCGTGCTTCCTTCATCATTGCGTGCCCGCCTGAGCGCGATGCCTCCGGTTGCGATCGCCGATCTGTGGGAAAACAAGCAGCGCGCGCTTGAGAACCTGGAAAAGTCGCTCCACGACGATCGTCCCCGCGCGCTCATCCAGATGGCGACTGGCAGCGGCAAGACGATGCTCGCAATCACGTCGATTTATCGCCTAATAAAATTTGGCGGCGCGCGCCGCATACTATTCCTGGTCGATCGATCGAATCTCGGCAACCAGGCGGAGAAGGAATTCGAGGGCTATCGCACTCCGGACGACCACCGAAAATTCACCGAGCTCTACAAAGTCCAGCATCTCAAGGGCAATACGATCGGCTCCTCGACCAAGGTCGTCATCACGACGATCCAGCGTCTCTACTCGATGCTGAAAGGCGAGCCCGACCTCGATCCCTCCATCGAGGAAGGCTCGCAGTTCGCTTTGGGAGGCCTTCCTCTAAGCGAGCCGGTTCCCGTCGCCTACAACAGCGCGATGCCGCCGGAGTTTTTCGATATTATTTTCATCGACGAATGCCATCGCAGCATCTACACCCTATGGCGACAGGCACTCGAATACTTCGACGCTCACCTGATTGGCCTCACCGCGACACCCGCCAAGCAGACTCTCGGCTTCTTCGAGCAGAATTTGGTCATGGAGTACGGCCATGAGCGGGCGGTGGAAGACAAGGTAAATGTCCCGTTCGATGTCTATCGAATCCGCACCGAGATAACCGAGAAAGGCTCGAAAATCGAAGCTGGCCCCGAAATCATGGTAGGCAAGCGCAATCGGCAAACCCGGCAGAAGCGATGGGAACAGCCGGACGAGGACATCGAGTACGGTGCCAAAGACCTTGATCGCGCGGTTGTTGCCGAAGATCAGATTCGATTGATCGTCCAGACCTTCAGGGACCGGCTGCCGGTCGACATATTTCCCGGCCGCATCAAAGTTCCGAAGACATTGATTTTTGCCAAGGATGACAGCCACGCCGAAGATATCGTCCGCATCTTCCGCCAGGAGTTCGCAAAGGGCGACGACTTCTGCATGAAAATCACTTACAAGACCACTGGCCGCGATCCGCATGACCTGATCCGGGATTTTCGCAACCTCTACAATCCGCGCATTGCGGTCACCGTGGATATGATCGCTACCGGCACCGATATCAAGCCGGTCGAAATCGTGATGTTCATGAGGACGGTCCGCAGCCGTCTTCTGTTCGAGCAAATGAAAGGACGCGGAGTTCGGGTGATCGACAAAACCGAACTGCAGGCAGTCACTCCCGACGCGATCGCGAAGACGCACTTCGTGATCGTCGATTGCGTCGGCGCTACCGAGGCCATGCTCTCCGACACTCAGCCGCTCGAACGCAAGAAGACGGTGCCGTTCAAGGCACTGCTGGAGCATGTCGCGCTCGGTGGCACCGACCCGGACTACTATTCGTCGCTCGCTAGCCGGCTGGCCCGGCTCAATCTGGAATGCGGTCCTAAGGAGAGCCAGCGTATCGAGGAAGCCTCGGGAGGCGTAACTCTCGGCCAGATCACAAAGGCGATTTTGACCGCTCTCGATCCCGACCAGCAGGCTGCCGAGGCGCGCAAGAAGTTTGATCTGCCCGCTAACGTAGAACCGACTGACGAGCAATTTGATGCGGTAGCGCCCGCGATGCTCACACGGGCGGCCGAGCCGCTTGCGACACGGCCCGTGCTCCGGCAGGTCCTTCAAGATGTGAAGCGGCAAGTCGAGCAGGTGATCGATGAAATCAGCCAGGATGAGTTGATCGAAGCCGGACATTCCCCTGAGGCGAAAGAAAAGGCGCGGGCTCTCGTGCAGGACTTCGAGAAATTCATCGCCGACAACAAGGACGAAATCACTGCGCTCCAGTTCTTCTACTCGCGGCCTTATAAAGAGAGGCTGAAGTTCGGAGACATCCGCATGCTTGCCGACGCGATCGAGTCGCCGCCGCGCTCGTGGACCTCCGAACGATTGTGGAATGCATACGCGACGCTCGAAAAAGACAAGGTGAGCGGCGCGTCAGCGGCGCGGCAACTCACCGACATCGTGTCGCTGGTCCGGTTCGCGCTCCATCAGGAAGACGAGTTGGTGCCGTTTCCCGACAAGGTGAAGGCGCGATTCTCGAATTGGGTCGCTCAGCAGGAGAACAGCGGACGGAAGTTCACGGCGGAGCAGATGCGATGGCTGGAGATGATCCGCGACCATGTCGCGACCAGCGTCGAGATCACTCCGGACGTATTCGGCTATACGCCATTTGCCGAGCAGGGTGGTTTGGGCAAAGCAGTGCAGCTATTCGGCAAGGACCTGAATCCCTTGCTCAATGAACTGAACGAGGCCCTGGCCGCGTGAGTGAAGAAACGCCACGTTGGCCGCTTCCACAGTGGTGGGTCTGGACGACGATGAGTGAAGTTGCGGAGATCGTCGGAGGAAGCACTCCGAGTACTGATGTCCCCGAAAACTTCGCGTCTTCAGGAATCCCCTGGATTACTCCCGCCGATCTTTCAGGATACAAAGCGAAGCTAATTTCGCGCGGAAGCAGAGATATCTCCGACAAGGGCCTTGCTAGTTCGTCAACACGATTGATGCCCGCAGGCACGGTGCTCTTTAGCTCGCGCGCTCCGATCGGGTATGTAGCGATAGCGGCCAATCCGGTTACGACGAATCAGGGTTTCAAGAGCTTTCTTCTGTCGCAGGGAGTCCTTGCCGAATACGCCTACTATTGGCTGATTCGAGCGAAAAGTCTGCTGTCGGAGTTCGCCAGCGGAACGACGTTTCTCGAAATTTCAGGGAAGCGCGCGCAGCAAATTCCGATTCCAATTGCACCACGTGGTGAGCAGCGAAGGATCATTGGCGCGATCGAGTCCCTCTTGCCAAAGCTCGATGCGGCGGTGGCGGCGCTGGAGAGGGTGCGGGCGAATCTCAAGCGGTGTCGCGCATCGGTGCTGAAAGCCGCCGTCGAAGGTCGTCTCGTTCCTACCGAGGCCGAACTCGCACGCAAGGAAGGACGCGATTTCGAGCACGCATCGGTGCTGCTCGATCGAATCCTCGTCGAACGGCGCCGCCGATGGGAAGAAACCGAGCTTACCCGAATGAAGGCCGCCGGCAAGCCGCCCAAAGACGACCGCTGGAAATCGAAATACAAGGAACCCGTCGCCCCCGACACGACCGCGCTCCCGCAACTCCCCGACGGCTGGTGCTGGGCCACGGTCGATCAGATCTCGTGCGACGTACGTTACGGCACTTCAGCAAAGACGCGTGAAAAGTCGGCCGGTGTTCCCGTTTTGCGTATGGGAAACATTGTCGACGGCGAACTCGAGTTCATGAGTTTGAAATACCTTCCTGAAGACCATTCCGAATTTCCTGAACTGTTGCTCGATACCGGCGACCTGCTCTTCAACAGGACTAACAGTGCAGATCTTGTCGGCAAAACAGCGATCTTCAAGGATCAAGGGGTGCCGTTTTCATTTGCTTCGTATCTGATTCGCGTCAGACTGCTCTCCGGGTGTTTACCCGATTACGTCTCGTCATTCTTGAATTCATTCCATGGTCGCAGGTGGATCGGTTCAGTAGTGAGCCAGGTGGTAGGGCAAGCGAACGTGAACGGATCGAAACTCAAGAATTGTCTTATTCCACTGCCTCCAATTTCAGAACAGCGCCGGGTTATGTTGGAAGTCGACCGGATGTCGTCCGTGATTCGAAGTAGCGCCGTCACTTGCGATTTGGCGCTAGTACGCTTGGAACGGCTGCGCCAATCGATTCTCAAGTGGGCGTTCGAAGGGAAGCTGGTCGATCAAGATCCCAACGACGAGCCGGCGTCCGGTCTGCTCGAACATATCCGTGCCGAACGCACTTCCAGTGCCCATCCGTGAAATCCCGAAAATACACTCTTCACGAAACCGAGGCCGCCAAATGAGCAATGGAAACGGCAGCGGCCAAGTCGTCCAGAAACTCTGGAACTTCTGCAACGTGCTGCGCGACGACGGCCTCTCTTATCAAGATTATCTCGAACAACTCGTCACACTCTTGTTCCTCAAGATGGCCGATGAACGCGCTGAAATAACCGGAGCGAAGAACCCAGTCCCTGCCGGATTCAGATGGTCCGATCTGGCCGCACCCTCGATGGAAGGTGCGCTGCTCGAAGAGCATTACCGCAAGACCCTTATTGACCTCGGCAAGGCTGGCGGGATGCTCGGTATCATCTTCAGAAAGGCGCAGAACAAAATTCAGGATCCGGCCAAGCTCCGCCAGTTGATCGTCGAGTTGATCGGCAAGGAAAGCTGGTCCTCGATGTCGTCTGACGTGAAGGGCGACGCCTACGAAGGCCTGCTCGAAAAGAACGCCGAAGACACCAAGAGCGGCGCGGGGCAGTACTTCACACCGCGCGTACTGATCGATGCGCTGGTGGATTGCATCGCGCCGCGGCCCGGCGACGTGATCTGCGATCCAGCATGCGGCACCGGCGGGTTCCTGCTCTCCGCGTATCATTACCTGGCGACGCACTACGATCTTGATCTCGACCAGAAGCGCCATCTGCGTTACGACGCGCTGCGCGGGGTCGAACTGGTGGACGGCGTGACGCGGCTGTGTGCGATGAACATGCTGCTGCATGGCATCGGACCCGACGACGACGAGCATGAGCCGCCGGTCCGCACGGACGACGCGCTGCGCAACGAACCAGGCGATCACTTCGAGGTCGTGATTACCAATCCGCCCTTCGGCAAAAAATCCAGCATCACGGTGGTCAACGAGGAGGGCGAGACCGACAAGCAATCGGTTTCATACAGCCGGCCGGATTTCTGGACCACCACCAGCAACAAGCAGCTCAACTTCCTACAGCATGTGAAGAGCCTGCTGAAGATTAATGGACGGGCGACCGTAGTCGTGCCGGACAACGTGCTGTTCGAGGGCGGCGCGGGCGAGACCGTCCGGCGCAAGCTGGTGAATGAATGCGAGCTGCACACGGTGCTGCGGCTCCCGACCGGCATCTTTTACGCGCAGGGAGTCAAGGCGAACGTATTGTTCTTCGACCGGCGCCCGGCGAGCGAAACGCCGTGGACGAAGACGGTATGGTTCTATGATCTCCGGACCAATATTCATTTCACGCTGAAGCAGAACCGGCTCACGCGCGCAGATCTCGACGAATTCGTCGCGTGCTTCAACCCCTCCAATCGCCACGAGCGCAAGCCGACCTGGTCGGAGAAGAATCCGGACGGCCGATGGCGCCCGTTCACCTACGACGAGATCATCGCTCGCGACAAAGCCAGCCTTGATATTTTTTGGCTCCGCGACGAGAGCCTTGAAGACTCGGCGAGCCTGCCCGATCCGCACATCCTGGCCGCGGAGATCGCGGAAGACCTCCGCTCCGCCCTCGAAGAAATCGAAGACCTGCTTAGCGATTTGCAAGAAAGAGCGCGTGAAGAATGAACAAGAGAGCCATCACGCATGTCCCGCGCGATCAAACTCGCTGCGTTTCACGACGCCGAGAGGAATGGACGTCGCAAATTTGTCCCCATAAAGAAGCGCAAGACCGCGATTGGCAAAGACAAATCCTAAGATAGCCTTTCTCTGTCAACTGCGGGAATGGAAGACAAAAAAGAACTGCGAGATCTGACTCCAGCGCAAGCGACGAAGGGCTACACTGCAGAGCATGTCGCGGCCGGGATTCCCATACCAAAGCCCAAGAGGGTCGAGCTATTTTCGCCCGTTGAGTGGGAACAGTTCACAGAAGAATGGGCATCATCTCTCAAGGGGAACTATGTCAGAGTCGCACGTTTTGCAGGCGCAGGCGATAAAGGTCTTGATGTTGTCGGGTTTATCGCGGAGGGCACCTTTACTGGTGGATGGGAAAATTACCAATGTAAGCACTACGACCATCCTTTGTGGCCGAGCGATATTTGGGTCGAGATCGGCAAAATCGTTTACTATTCATTCAAGGGCGAATTTCCGCCGCCTCGCAAGCACTACTTCGTCGCGTCTAAGGGAATCGGTACCAGTCTGGAGAAACTCCTTTCCGATCCTCAAAAGTTGAAGGCAGAGACAAGAAAGAATTGGACGCAATCCTGTGAGCACTCAATCTCCTCGACATTCTCCGTCCCTCTTGTGAGTGATTTGAACGACTATTTCGATGCTTTCAATTTTCGCATTTTCGGCGCGAAATCAGTAGTCGAGTTAATTGAGGAGCATTCGCAAACACCCTTTCACTCAGTGCGTTTTGGCGGCGGATTGCCGGCGAGACCCGCACCGGCAATGCCGCCCGCCGAGATCGCTCCGATTGAGAGTCGGTACATTCAGCAGCTGTTCGAAGCCTATGGAGAACACTTGGGAAGCGCGCTAAAGGATGTGTCGGAACTCGACGCCAAACCCTATCTCCGACAGGATTTCTTGCGACAGCGCGAACGATTTTATCACGCTGAGTCATTGCGGAATTTCGCCCGAGACACTGTTCCGGACGGGACATTCGAGACGTTACAGGATGAGGTCCACCAGGGTGTCGTCGATACATGCGCGTTCAATCACCACCACGGTCTAGACCGCATGCATGCGACAGTGTCCCAGGCAGCGACAATATCGATATCGTCCAGTCCACTCTCGAGTGTCGTAAAGATTCAGGACAAGCAGGGAATTTGTCATCAGCTCGCGAATGCTGACCGATTGACGTGGGTGGTCCGCAATGGCGATGACTAGGACAGCGAACCCATTCAACAGCCCATTGGAGACCGGCGTGAGGGCGCTGACGATCCTAACGGCTGTCTATCCGAAATTACTCGACCTCCAGCGGCTTGTGGATTTCGATTATCTCGTAGTCCATTCCGGAGATGCAGGAGGGCCAAACAGTCTTCACGCGCCATTGCCTCTGCGGCCCGGCGAGCTTCTCGTACGCCGAGAGCTGATCGAGAAAGGTCTTCGTCTCATGATGAGCCGCGGTCTGATTCGTCGTGCTGTATCCGTGGAAGGCATCCAGTACCAGGCCTCGGACACGGCGAGCCCGTTTTTGAAAGCGCTGACATCTAACTACATCAAAAGGCTCAAGGAACGCGCCGCGTGGCTCAACGACCAGTTCGGCAACGCCACCGATAGCGAAATACGCGAAATGATCGAGCGATTCTTCAAGGAATGGACCACGCAATTTCAGCCAACGGAAGGAAAACCGGGGAGCAGATAGTGGCGTCGAGTGCTCTACAACTGAGAAACATCGCCTTCCTCGGCGCCGGCAAGTCTCCTGCGTCATTGGCTTTTCGCACAGGTCTGAACGTAATTTGCGGTGCGTCTGACACGGGCAAGTCCTTCATAGCAGAAACGATCGATTTCCTTCTTGGAGGCAGCGATCCGCTGCGCGACATACCAGAACGCGTAGGCTATGATCGAGCGCGCATCGGTATCGAGACGCGACAAGATAAACAATTTACGCTCGAAAGGAGCGTGCAGGGCGGAAGTCTCCTCCGCTATGATGGGCTCTTGGGCGTCGAGGAACCTGCTGGACAGAGTGTTAGTCTAAAAGACAAACACGCGCGTGGTCGTACTGATACTTTGTCGGGTTGGCTTTTGTCACAACTTGGGTTTGTCGATCCTCTTATTAGGAGTAATAGCAGTGGTAGCACGCGAAGTCTCAGTTTTCGCGATCTTGCCCGCTTGATCATTGTTCAAGAAACTGAGATTACGAAGCAAGGATCGCCATTTCTGTCAATCCAAGTCGTAAACCGGACAAGTGAGTATTCTGCCCTAAAGCTTCTTCTGACCGGCGTCGATGATAGCGCTCTAGTTCCTGGTACCAACTCCTTACGGGAACGTGAGAACGCCTCGGCGAAGATTGAGTTAATTGATCAATGGCTTTCTGAACTACTCGGAGAAGTCAGAGAGTTAGGAGTCGATCAAGGTGAGATCGAGAGCCAGCTCAAAAATCTCGAAGATATGATAGCTCGATACGGTTCGGAACTTCAGCGGATTCAGCAGCGGCTCGACGAATCTCTGACTAATCGTCGCGAAATCCTAAAGGAACGTGAAGACATTACAGGCCGAGTCGAAGAGATCCAAGACTTATTGTCCCGGTTTGATCTTCTCGGTACGCACTATGGAATCGACATCGAACGCCTCACAGCTATGCAGGAAACGGGCTCGCTCTTCGTACATGTGGCAAACGCTCCTTGTCCGTTGTGCGGTGCTCTTCCCGAAGCTCAGCACTTGAGCAGTGACTGTGAAGGAGACATCGAAGGCACCGTACAAGCAGCCAGCGCTGAGATCGAAAAGATTAGACAGCTTTCGTCAGAGTTGAACCAAACTGTCGTCGATCTGCACGCTGAATCGAATGACCTTTCCGTGCGTCTGCGCCAAACTGAAGAACTCTTCCGAGCCGTTGACGACGAGATCAGAGGTACGATTTCTCCCGAATTGAAGTCCGCTCGTGATACATTTGCAGAGGTTATTGAGAAGCGCAGTGAGGTGAGGCGTACAGTTGATCTGTTTCATAGAATAGACGGTCTTCAGAGGCAGAAATCAGAACTCTCGGAAGACACCGGTGGGCTTACCTCGGGAGACTCGTCTCGTACTGACCTCTCCAAGACTGTGTTGGATGAACTTGCAGAGCAAGTCA
Source organism: Candidatus Binatus sp. (assembly GCF_030646925.1). Taxonomy (NCBI): domain Bacteria; phylum Candidatus Binatota; class Binatia (SeqCode); order Binatales (SeqCode); family Binataceae (SeqCode); genus Binatus (SeqCode); species Binatus sp. (SeqCode). Next base: position 25,673 of record NZ_JAUSKL010000088.1, read on the forward strand.
GAACGCTCCTGCAAGCCTGGAACTTTCCAGGTGCAGACCGGGTGTATTTTGACGAGGGAACGAAGGACTTTGTGATCGATGGAAAACCGAGGGGGAGCAGAGGTAAGGGACTCCGGGCGATCACCTATGCAGCCGCTTCAATCGGTCTGATGGAGTATTGTCAGGCGAAATCGTTGCCGCATCCTGGTTTTCTGGTACTCGATTCCCCACTCCTTGCTTACTGGGCTCCGGAGGGAGAAGAAGACAAGCTTCTTCAGGGCACAGATCTGAAAGATCGATTCTACAAATACTTAGCGTCCCGGCACGTGGACAGCCAAATCGTTATCATTGAAAACGAACATCCACCCGAAGTCCTGAGAGACCAAATGTCGTTTACCATTTTCACCAAGAATCCGGGCCACGGTACGTACGGTTTTTTCCCCGTCGATTAGTCTGCTCGCTCACTCCGCTACTAGATCGTGTGCGAGTTGGCGCTGTTGCTCGCTCCACTCCGGAGACAGCTCGAAACGGCCGTCAATCAGCATTTGAAGGTTGAGGCCAGCCGCGGCACGACCCTCGACCACGGCTTCGACGATTCGGGGTGCGAGGAACGCCAGCTTGGTCAGCCGCTCGACGTAGCGCTTGGGGAGCCCGTCGCGTCGGGCAATTTCGGCCAGCGAGCGAACCTGGACAACTCCTCGAACCATTGCGTGGCGCGCGCGATGGCTTTCAGCAGCGCCCGGGTCGACCTTCCTCGGGGTGTCTTCGCATCCCTCCAGAATAATCCGTGTCTCGACGCCGCGCCGCTTCATTCTGAGCGGCAGGAGCCTCGAGAGATGAATTGCGCTGGCGAACGGCACTTCGAGTTGGCCGACGGAGGGGACCGGAAGTTTGATTGAAACCCGGATACCCTGCTCCAGGAGCTCCACCCTCTCGACCAGATCCGTCAGACAAGCTGCCACGTCAATCGAGGCTATCAGCCGTCGGCTGTAGTCCATCGCGGTCTCAAGCATCGCCCGCACGTCCGGAGAATCGATTTCAGACTTTTCGAGTGCCTCGAGCATGCCGACTCGGTCGTCCAGAATGGCTCGCGCGGCAATCGCCACCGCCCGCTCAATCTCAGTCGCCGATAATCGCCAACCGCGCTGCGCATCCTTCGCAGAGCCTGTGATCAGGCTTTTCGATACGTAGTATCGGTATCGCCGCGCGCCCTTGGCGGTAGATTGGGCGTAGAGCGGCTCACCACTCTGATCGAAGAGCAGGCCTGCGAGTGGGCTCGATCCGGCCTTGGTAGGACGCCTGCCGCGCCGCGCGGCTTGTTCGCGCAATTTTTGCTGAACCCGCTCCCAGAGCTCGCGCTCGAGGATCGCGTCGTGTAGTCCCAGATGGCGTTCTCGCTTGTGGCGGATTTCGCCGATGTAAATCGGGTTGGCGAGCAGCTCGTAAAGGGCGCCGCGCGAGAACGATCGGCCGCCCGATTTGAGGCCCTTCATCGAGACTCGAGCTTTGGAACTGACGCCGCGACGATCCAGATCCTGCTTGAGCAGGCGCACGCTGCCGAGTTCCAGATATCGCTCATAGATCTGCTTCACGGTCGCCGCTTCCGCTCGATTGATTATGAGGTGCCGATCCTTGACGTCGTAACCGAGCGGTGTAGTTCCTCCCATCCACATACCCTTGCGCTTGGAGGCTGCGATCTTGTCCCGAATTCGCTCGCCCGTTACTTCCCGCTCGAACTGCGCGAACGAGAGCAGCACGTTCAGCGTCAGGCGTCCCATCGAGGTGGTTGTGTTGAACTGCTGCGTGACGGACACGAAGGAGACGCCCTGAGCGTCGAACACCTCGACCATCTTCGCGAAGTCGGCCAACGACCGGGTCAGCCGGTCGACCTTGTACACGACCACGACGTCGACCTGTTTCTGGCGAATGTCTTCCAGCAGATGCAGAAGTGCCGGCCGCTCCATGCTGCCGCCCGAGTAGCCCCCATCGTCGTAGGCCGTGGTGACGAGGTGCCATCCCTCTCCGGCCTGACTCTTCACATACGCTTCACACGCTTCGCGCTGGGCATGGAGCGAGTTGAAGTCCTGCTCCAAACCCTCTTCCGAGCTTTTGCGGGTGTATATGGCGCAGCGCCGAATACGGGATTTAGCGGGCTCCATCGGTCGCCTCCTCGTCGGTGCTCTTCAAGCCGAAGAACAGCGGTCCCGACCAGCGCGTGCCGGTTATTTTGCGGGCGACCTCGGACAGCGATTTGTACTGTTTCTTCTGAAACATGATGGCCGATTCGAGCACCGTCACCTGATGCTGGACGCCGTGCCAGTCGCGCAGCAGCACGGTTCCCGGCTTGAGGGTGCGCTCCGGAGCAATTCGGATCGGCCGCCGTGCCGCTGCATCCTCGGCGACCTTGGCTAGCACTCGGCGAGTGGCCGGCTTGAGGCCGCCGTAGGCGTTCTCTTGCAGGCGATAAGCGATGGCGCGAATCATCAGGTCGCGGCTGATCTTCTTCGGTGGTTCGGTTCGATACAGCTCGCGCCAGCGCGCTTGCAGTTGCTCGCGTCTGAGAGCAGCGAGATTTGCGATCTCGGCCGCTAGTGCTTCAGTTCTGGGACTAGGTGGTTTCATGAAGTGCCCGTCCTCTCTCGGGCGGTCACACCTTGGCTCTTGTCGCGACACGCATCCAGTCATGAAGTACAAAGAAGCTTGATTTAATTGGACGAAGGTCGCCCAACCTTGCGGATCAGTAGCTACTCAACATCGCTCTCCAGGCCGTCCCGATGGCCACGGTGGGTCACTCTTTCACGGAAAATACGAACCTAAGGCCTCAACACCACTCGCTTCATTCGGCCAACAGAGCAAACATCCGCTGCGAGCCGATATGGCTTAGGAGAATTACCCAGATGGATACGCCGAAATTGGCCAGTGAAAGCAAGAACGAGGTCTTGCCCGAACGTTCTACGCCTCCCGCCAGGAGTGCTAAGCCTAAAGCGGTGAGCGCTGGAACCAAAAAGGCCGGTAAGAGAGCAACTGCCAAAAAAGCCAAGGCAAAACTTTCGGCGCGGAAGGCAACCGAAAATTCGAAATCAGAGGATCTCGTCTGCCGCTACTGCGGGAGCAAAGACCTGGCCCCGAGTTTCATCAAGCGCCGCGATCGCCGATGCCGCAAATGCTTCAGCAAACGCTACGGCTCGCCGGCGCGGACCGGGAAGAAGAAAGCCGACAAGTAGAACTACCTTGAGTCGAAACCAAGGGCCGGGCTCCTTAAGCAGCCCGGCCCTGAGCGTTTTAGAGTAATGTTCGGAGTTGAATATACGCACGGTGACTTCTTATATGGGTCAATCAGCCTTGTGGTGGAAAGAAATGCTTTCTATGCTAAAAGTATGAAGAAGACCTGAAGGAGAAGCCTGTTGGACTTGGACAAAATAGTTTCCGAGCTGAAGAGTGAACGCGATCGGATCGATAGGGCGATCAGCGCCCTGGCTGATGGAGCGGGCGCGACCAGCCCCACACGCGTCACCGTCGCTGGAGTATCCAACCGCGGCAAAGGTATCAGCGCCGCGGGTAGGCGACGTCTATCCGAAGCGATGAAAGCACGCTGGGCTGCTCGCCGTTCCAAGTCCGCGGCACCGGCGGCACCTGCACGTGCTACTGCCGGAGCCAAAAGACGTCGCATGAGCCCGGCCGCTCGCAAGCTTATTGCGGCGGCGATGAAGAAGCGCTGGGCTGAAAAGAAGAAAGCGCCCGCGCGAAAGCTAGCTGAAGGTGCTTGAGACACTGCGCACAGACTGACCTATGATCCTTACGTGCGTTCGGCTGTCTCGGCGTAATGGTGCGTGATGTGTTCCGCCAGAGCACTGGACGAGTAGACTTCTTCAAAGGCACGCTGGACGTGGGCGGGTCGATGTTCGCGTTCGCCTTCTTCACCGCGGTTGCGTTCGCGTTGTGGATCGCGTGAGACCCTTAGCACCGCGTCTGTTCGATCACAAACCATTCCCGCGGAACTACCGACCAGCCGGTCTGCTACTTCTGAGCTAGGGCTAAAAGCGAATCCAAAGACCTGGCTATTCCCAAGGCGTCTTCCGCTCAATTTTGGCTCGACGGGTAGATTTTGAGCAGGCGACGCGCAATTGACTGTTCGTCGATGGGCACCGCGCCGATTTCATCACGGACCAGGCCGTGGCTGGTGTAGCCTTCAATCAGAAGCTGCCGCCCGACGCTCCATCCAAGCGCGATTTCGATTGCAGATTGTCTGCGGCGCTTGAGCCACCGCGCCGGCGTCTCCTCGAAGGCGGTGGAATAGTACTTGAGTCCCAATTGTTCGGCGGCCGGCTTTGCGAACCTGTAGAAAAAATCTGCCAGTAGCGGAGGGAACCCCTGGGGCTGGCACAATCCTGCCGGGATAGAGGCATACCTCATCAAAGCAAATGGCCTCCGGATATTGATGGATTGGAAAAACAAGGTCGTCCGAAAATCGTCGCCACCGGATAAAGCAACGCCGACTATCCGGAAAACGGGCCTTGATTAGGTCCTCAAATTCGAGATCGCGGTATGCCTCCGGCGGCAGCAGCGACTCGACGGAGGGAAGGAATTTCTTGAGAGCGTGGGGCTTTCCGAGCACGGCAAAATCGAGAGACGCTTGCATAAGAACCTCCTGCGCCGAACTGTTCGTGCCCTTACCGTCCGCGCCGACTAAAACATCTGGGACCGAGTGTAGAATTCAGTCCTATGTGCATTCGCACACTTAGAATTGCGGCAACTTTGTTGGATCGTCGCGGCGCCTGTAATCGCGGTTCGGATCGTTTGATATCCACTGCCCTTCCCCCATCAACGATCGTCGCGGCAGTACCGGGCGAAGCTGTCCGGCACCTAAGGAAGCCAGCCGTGAATCGGCGAGCATGCGGAATAGAATGTCGCGGCCGCGCGGATGCTTGAGGTTGAGGGAAGCCGACTTCTTGCCCGCGTTGAGCATCAGGAAGCCATGGTTGGTGCCGTGCTTGGCGGGCGGGCGCTTGCACAAAAGTTCGCCGGTTCCCGGAGGTTCGACCTTTTGATCACTTCAGCACTGAAGTGAGCTAGTTGGAGGCCGCGGTACGGACCCGCGTAAATTTGGGCGACTTCTATGAACGCGAAATCCGTGCAGACTCATCCGAGTTCCTTCTCGCCCTCATCCAATAGCGCGCCGATTTCCGTTATTTGTGCAATTGCATCCCTTCTAGGTCGCCCTTCTT
>NZ_JAUSKL010000089.1 GCF_030646925.1 Candidatus Binatus sp.
AATTGGTGGGCGGTGCAGGTTTCGAACCTGCGACCCTCGGCTTGTAAGGCCGATGCTCTACCACTGAGCTAACCGCCCGTATCGACGCATCGTAGCTTGGGCGCCGGAGTGCAGACAAGGAACCGCGTCGCCGCGGCGGCGAGGCGTTTCGAGTACAGATGGCTTTGATGGTTTCGCGCAGGTCGTCGTCAGTGGCCTGCGCGATCGCATCGAAGAATCGGGGAGCTGCTGTTCGGCTCAGTACATGCGACGACTGCACCCTCACCCGCCTCATCGCTCTGCGCCTCGGCGACCTCTCCCGCAACAAAGCGGGCGAGGCAATAACACGGCAGCTATCGCGAGAGATGATGGAAGGAGCCTAATCGGCAGCGCATCGCTCAGATGCGCGAACGGCTCGCCGCCATAGATCGCGCGGATTGGCGAAAAGGAAACGCGTCGTCGAAGGCGGCGAGGCGTTTCGAGTACAGATGGTTAGGGAAGGGGAGAAGACGGAGTCGTCGCGAGGGGAGGCAAACAAGGAAACGGCTCGCGGAGGGAGGCGGGGACGACGGAAAGAAAAGACGCCTCGCCGCAGCGGCGAGGCGTTTCCAGAAAAGTTGATTTTACAGAATGTTAGTGATCGTAAATGCCAGCGACAGTTCCGTTCCAGTGTCCGCGGCCGCAACGGCTAGCTGCTGGTGGCGGGCTCCGACGAAGATGACGGGGCGCCAGCGGTCTCGTTCAGCGAGTCCTTAAGTTGCTTGCCCGGTTTGAACTTGGCCGAGCGGCTGGCGGAAATCTCGATCGATGCGCCGGTCTTGGGGTTGCGTCCGGTGCGCGCCTGGCGTTCGGAAACCGAGAAGGTACCGAAGCCGGAGATGTTGACCCGGTCGCCCTGGCGCAAGGCCGAGATCACGTCGTCGAGCACGATGTTGATCGCGCGCTCAGCGTCGGCTTTGTTCAGAGGCAGCTTGTTCGACAACGCTTCGATTAATTCGGCCTTGGTCATGGCATCCTGGCGGCCTCCCGACCGCACATCCGAGCCGCTTCACCGGCTACGACGGTTCGCGACTATCCCCGCTTACCGATCCCCTAGGACAGATTCGTGGGCACCGCTGAGTCGTCCACGTCGGGCGGCGGAATCTGGCCCTTGGGCGCCGGCTCGCGCAGAAAGGCGAGGTCGCTCTCGCCTTTGCCGGCTCGGAAGAAGGTAGCCGGATCGGCGATGACCAGCGCGTGTCTCAGCACTTCATCCATATGATCGACCTGGATGAGGGTGACGTTTTTCAGAATCTGCGGTGCGATCTCCTCGATGTCCTTGGCGTTATCCTTGGGGATCAGGACGGTCTTGATGCCGCCGCGATGCGCGGCGAGGACTTTTTCCTTGAGTCCGCCGATCGGCAAGACGCGTCCGCGCAGCGTGATTTCACCAGTCATCGCGAGGTCGTTGCGAATTGCCGAGCGGGTGAGCGCCGAGACCAGCGCGGTCGCGAGCGTGATGCCGGCCGAGGGGCCGTCTTTGGGGATGGCGCCTTCGGGCACGTGAATGTGGATATCGATGCGATGATAGAACTGCGGCTCAAGGCCGAACACTTCGGCGCGCGAGCGGACGTAGGAGAGCGCGGCTTGCGCGGATTCCTGCATCACGTCGCCGAGCTGTCCGGTGATGGTGAGCTTGCCGCGGCCGGGGACGATCGTCACCTCGACGTTGAGCAGTTCGCCGCCGAGTTCGGTCCATGCGAGGCCGGTGGCGAGGCCGATTTGCGGGACAGTTTCCGCGGTTCCGTAGCGGAACTTCGGGACGCCCAGATACTTGGCGAGGCTTGAGCTCGAGATTTTGACGTGCGCGTTGCGATCGGTCTTGACGACTTCGACCGCAATTTTGCGGCAGACGGAGGCCAGCTCGCGCTCGACATTTCTGACGCCGGCTTCGCGCGTGTAGTGGCGGATGATGCCGAGGATCGCGCCGTCGGAGACCTCGATATTCTCAGGGCGCAGGCCGTTGGCCTCCTGCTGTTTTTTGAGCAGGTACTTTTTCGCGATGTTGAGTTTCTCGGTCTCGGTGTAGCCGGGAATTCGAATCACTTCCATGCGGTCCTGGAGAGGCCGCGGGATGCGATCGAGGGTATTGGCGGTCGTGATGAACATCACCTTGGACAGGTCGTAATCGCAATCGAGGTAGTGGTCGTTGAAGGTGTTGTTTTGCTCGGGATCGAGCACTTCGAGCAGCGCCGAGGAGGGGTCGCCGCGGAAGTCGGTGGACATCTTGTCCACTTCGTCGAAGAGCAGCACGGGGTTCGACGAGCCGGCCTTGCGAATCGACTGAATGACTTTGCCGGGGAGTGCGCCGATGTAGGTGCGGCGATGGCCGCGGACTTCAGCTTCGTCGCGCACGCCGCCGAGCGATACGCGGACGAACTTGCGGCCGGTCGCGCGGGCGACAGATTTGCCGAGCGAAGTTTTGCCGACGCCCGGAGGGCCGACGAGACACAGGATCGGACCCTTCATCTGGCCGACCAGAGTCTCGACGGCGAGGTACTCGAGGATGCGTTGTTTAACCTTGTCGAGGCCGTAGTGATCCTCTTCGAGGACGCGCTCGGCTTCCTTGATATCGAGTTTATCTTCGGTGTACTCGAACCACGGCAGCGCGAGGAACCAATCGAGGTAGTTGCGGACGACGGTCGCCTCGGCGGACATCGGCGACATCATCTTGAGTTTCTTGATCTCGCGTTCGCACTTTTCGCGTGCTTCGGCGGGCATCTTTTTTTGCCGGAGCTTTTCTTCCAATTCCTGAATCTCGTTTTTGAATTCGTCCTTCTCGCCGAGCTCCTTCTGGATCGCGCGCATCTGCTCGTTGAGGTAGTACTCCTTCGAGGTTTTCTCCATCTGCTTTTTTACGCGGGAGCGGATGCGTTTTTCGACCTCGAGGATTTCGAGCTCGGAGCGCATGTAGCCGAGGATCTTTTCGAGCCGATCGGCGGGAATGGTTGATTCGAGCAGCGCCTGCTTGTCTTCGAGCTTGATGCCGAGATGGCCGACGATTTTGTCGGCGAGGAACGCGGGATCGTCGAAGGCGGAGATCGAGGTGACCATCTCGGGCGGGATTTTTTTGTTGAGGCGCGCGTAGTTGTCGAAGGCCGAGACGACCGAGCGCATCAGCGCTTCAACTTCGGTCGAGCGATCGCTTACTTCTTCGATCTCTTCCGCCTCGACCTGGAAGTATTCTTCGTCGGTGACGTAGCGGATGATGCGCGCGCGCTTCTTGCCTTCGAGCAGCGCCTTGACGGTGCCGTCGGGGAGGCGGAGCAGTTGCACGACGACGCCCAAGGTGCCGACCGCGTAGAGATCGCCGGCGGCGGGTTCCGCGACTTTGGCATCCTTCTGGGCGACCAGCAGGATCGGGGTCTTCTTCGATTCGGCGGCTTCGAGCGCCTTGATGGATTTTTGGCGTCCGACAAAAATCGGATAAACTTCGTGGGGGAAAACGATTAGCTCGCGCAGAGGTAGAAGGGGAACGAGGGCCGCTGCGTCGCGATTATCTTTCTTGTCATTACGGAACAGCATCTTTTTCGATCTCGAGTCTCCCGGGCTAGGCGGTTTCGGCGGTCTTTTGATAGACCAGCAGCGGTTGCTCCTTCTGAGTAACCACTTCTTCCGAGATAAGCACCTCCTTGATATTGGGCTGCGACGGAATTTCGTACATCAGATCCACCATGATCGTTTCCATGATGGCGCGAAGGCCGCGGGCGCCGGACTTGCGCTTGAGCGCCTCGCGCGAGATTGCTTTGAGCGCGCCCTGGGTGAACTTCAGGTGGACGTTTTCCATGTCGAACAGCTTCTGGTACTGGCGCACCAGCGCGTTCTTGGGTTCGGTGAGAATCCGAACCAGCGCTTCTTCGTCCAATTCGCCGAGAGTCGCGATGACCGGCAGGCGTCCGACGAACTCCGGGATCAAGCCAAATTTGAGTAAATCCTCGGGCTGAACTTCGTAGAGAAGTTCGGAGATGGTCTTGGGATCGCGATGAGTCAAGTCGGCGCGAAAGCCCATCGTCTTGCCCGAGATGCGGCGCCGGATGATGTCGTCGAGGCCGACGAAGGCGCCGCCGCAGACGAACAGGATGTTAGTGGTATCGACCTGCAGGAATTCCTGCTGGGGATGCTTGCGGCCGCCCTTGGGGGGCACCGACGCCATCGTACCTTCGATGATTTTGAGAAGCGCCTGCTGGACGCCTTCGCCCGACACGTCGCGGGTGATCGACGGGTTGTCGCCCTTGCGCGCGATCTTGTCGATTTCGTCGATGTACACGATACCGCGCTGGCATCGCTCGATATCGTAATCGGCGTTTTGCAGCAGCGACAGGATGATGTTCTCGACGTCTTCGCCGACGTAGCCGGCCTCGGTGAGCGAGGTCGCGTCGGCGATCGTGAAGGGGACTTGGAGGAAGCGGGCAAGCGTCTGCGCGAGCAGCGTCTTGCCGACGCCGGTCGGTCCGATCAGCAGGATGTTGGACTTCTGCAGTTCGACGTCGCCGGTGACCATCTGCGAGTCGATACGTTTGTAGTGATTGTGAACGGCGACCGAGAGAATCTTCTTGGCGCGTTCCTGGCCGATTACGTACTGGTCGAGCACGCGCTTGATTTCGGCGGGTTTGGGGACTGCGGAACTTTGGCTGAAGGCCTCTTCGCTGTCGGTTTCCTCGGCGATAATGTCGTTACAGAGATCGATGCATTCGTCGCAAATGTAAACCGTGGGACCAGCAATCAGTTTGCGAACTTCATCCTGGCTCTTACCGCAAAAGGAGCAAACCAGATTGCCCGAACGATCGTCATGCTTGGCCATACTGCCTCCCGCGGATCACTTGGAGGGCCTCCGGTTAACGATTACCTCATCGATCAATCCGTATTCAACCGCTTGCTCCGGAGACATGAACAGGTCTCGATCGGTATCCTTTTCGATCTTACGAAGACTCTGGCCGGAATGCTTCATTATAATGTTATTGATGTCCTCCCGCGCGCGGATAATTTCGCGCGCATGAATCTCGAGATCGGAAGCCTGCCCGCGCATCCCGCCGAGCGGCTGATGGAGCATGATGCGCGAGTTGGGGAGCGCATAGCGGCGGCCTTTGGCGCCGGCGCACAGCAGCACCGCCGCGGCGCTCGCCGCCTGGCCGAGGCATAGCGTCGAGACCGGCGGCCGGATGAACTCCATCGTGTCGTAGATCGCCATCCCGGCGGTGACGGAACCACCGGGTGAATTGATGTAGAAATTGATTTCCTTTTCGGGGTCTTCTGACTCGAGGAACAGAAACTGCGCGGTGATCAGATTGGCGACGTCATCGTTTACTTCGGTGCCGAGGAAAACGATCCGGTCCTTGAGCAGGCGCGAGAAGATGTCGTAGGCCCGCTCCCCGCGGCCAGTTTGTTCGACGACTATCGGAACCAAGTTGCTCATAAAGCTGTTGCGCATCGCAGCCTGCCAGCTGAATTCGCGAGATGGCCGCCGACGCCTTAAGATTGTAACTGCTGGGAAATGGTCGAGCAACCTTGGATCGGGTTGATCAATGTTTGCAGACCGACTATGCCGGCTCCTCGCGATCTTTTTCGGGTGCGGCAGCGCCGCTTGCAGGGGCTTCTGACGCAGCGGGCGACACCTCTTCGCGCTTGGCGCGTTCGAGAATCAGGTCGAGCGCCTTCTCACGGCGCATCGTCTGGCGCAGTCCCTCGAGATTCTCTTCGTTGCGATAAAACTCGGCAGCCTTGTCGCGATTGCGTCCGCTCGCGTTGACGATCTCGGCGACCTTGCTCGCGAGCGCGTCATCGTCGATCTCGATTTTTTCCTGCTCCGCGAGCGCGTCCACGATCAGCGTGGTGCGGGCGCGCTTCTCGGCGCGCGATTTGAGATCGTCGGCGCTCTGCTTCACCCGTTCGGTTGCGTCTTCGTGCGAAAGCCCGCCGGATTCGAGCGTGGAGTGGAGTTCGGCTTCCATCGCATTGACTTCGCGCGCGACGAGCGACTCCGGCAACTCGATCGGATTGCGCTCGATCACGAGATCGAGCAGGCCCTGGCGCACGCGGAGGTCCGCCTCCTGTTTGGCGTGCGCGAGCAGTTGCTCGCGGACCTTGGCGCGAAACGCCTCGAGGCTTTCCTCGCCCTGATCCTTGGCGAAGTCTTCGTCGATAGCGGGCAGCTCGCGGCGATAGATTTCCTTGGCGAGCGCGCGCCATTCGACGGTCTTGCCGGCGAGTTCTTTTTGCGTGTAATCCGCTTCGTACGTGCGAGTGGTCTTCGTTTCCACCCCGATCTCGGCGCCGATCAACGCCTCGTCAACGCCGTGGGCGAGGCTCCGCCTGGATACTTCGATCAGCCGATCTTCGGACTTGACGCTGGAGAGCGGCTGGTCGTTCTCGAACGCCTCGACCGTCGCGAGCGCGTAGTCGCCTTCCTCGACGATGGTGCGATCCTCGACTTTTTTGAGCGTCGCCTGGCGCTCGCGGAAGCGCTCGATCGCTTCGTCCACCTGCTCATCGGTGACTTCGACCTTGGCGTCGGGAACTTTGAGGCCCTCGTAATCCTTGACCTCGATTTGCGGGCGAAGATCGAAGGTGGCACTGAACTTGAGCGACTTCTCGAGGTCGGTCTCTTCGGTGACGATCTCGGGCGGCACGACCGGCTTGAGATCGTTCTCCGCGAGCGCCTTGTCGGTGTATTCCTTGACGAGTTTTTGGATTACCTCGCCGCGGACCTGATCGCCGAAGAAGCGTTCGAGGAGTTTGCGCGGGGCGCGGCCGGGGCGGAAGCCCTTCAGCACGACGCCGCGTTTGAGCTCGTTGAAGGCGCGATCGAGCTCGCGTTTGATCTCGTCGGGCTCGACTTCGATCGTGAGTTTGCGCCGCAGGTTGTCAGCAGTCTCGATATTTACATTCATAGGGCTTTAACCTTTACAGATAAACATACGGCGGTGGCGGGAACAACCGAAGCGCGCGGACGTGGGCGGGAAACAACCAAACACAGGACAAGAGAAGAGATCCGAAACCTCACGCAGGTTTCGGGCTTCCCATGGCGATTAAGATGCGCGCTACGCGCTGCTAGTAAGGGAGCGGAAGCATCGCTCTGAATACCGCGCCCGTTATTTTACGGGAGAGGGAGCCGAAGTCGCGCAACGCACGCGAAGCCGACTTCGGGCCGCAGGGCCGAATCGCATTAGAATTAAGATGCGGCCTACGGCCTGTTAGTAACGAGTGGGAAGGAGAGCCGCGATCACGATTGGCATTTTGCATCATCGTCGTCGCCGACCAAGGATGCGGCCTTCGGCCTGTTAATAAAAGGAAGAGAAAGAAGAGTTGCGAACGGGTTGAAATCTTCGATCGACATTAAAATCATCACAAACCCTGAGCGGAGGCTGGCGTCCGATACCTCTCCCGTTACTCTACGGGAGAGAGCCTGCCCTGAGCGAAGTCGAAGCGAGGCCGAAGTCGCGCAACGCACGCGAAGCCGACTTCGGGCCGCAGGGCCGAATCGCTCCAGGATAAAGAGGTAGGTTAGGGTGTCGGGTCGCCCGCCGCTGCATTTCTTTCTCTCCGTCGGGCTCTTGCTGCGGTGGGTGATGATTTGGCGCATGTTGGATCATTAGGGCGGCTTGAAAATCTATGTCAGGGTGATCGTTGGCTAGTGGAGGCGCCGCGAGGACCATGCAAATAGAGAAGTTCTCAGATCCTGGTCGATTTCTAACTGAATTGGTCGCGATCAATCACGCGATCAATGAGACGGGCGACGCAGAACAGATCCAGTGGTTGCTGGTCGAAAAAACCTGTTCTGTGATCGGCGCGGATGGCGCCGCCCTGGTTTTGACCAATCAAGGTTCCAAGCCACGAATCTCGGCGGTGTGTGGGAGTTTCCCGGTCGCGGAATTTGAGGCCCAACAGACCCGGAAAGGTTTCGGCGCGCGAGGCGCCCTGAGCGTGCCGGGCCGCAGCGGCCGGAACTATTTGGAAGCCAAAGTCGGCGTGCTCGGAAACGAAATCGGCGTTCTGGTGGCCGTCTGGCAGAATGGCCGCGAATTGCCGGAGGAGGCGTCATTCGTACTGGCAGCGATGGCGGATCAGGCCGCTATCGCTATCCGCGCCGCTGCCAGCGTCGAGCAACGCCGCCAGAGCGAACTTTTCCGCAAGATGGTCGAGGAGGTGACGGACTATGCGATTTTCATCCTCGACCCCGAGGGCCACGTCGCGAGTTGGAATTCGGGCGCGGAGCGAATGAAGGGATACACCGCCAACGAAATAATCGGCCAGCATTTTTCGTGCTTCTATCCAGCCGAAGAGCGCGACCTTAAGCCGCGCCGGGAACTCGAGCGGGCCGTGGCGGAGGGCCGAATCGAAGACGAGGGATGGCGAATCCGCAAGGATGGATCGCGGTTTATCGCGAATGTGGTAATCACCGCGCTGCGCGAGAAATCCGGGGAGTTGCAGGGTTTCGCCAAGGTGACGAGGGACGTTACGGAACGCAAGCGCGCCGAAGAAGAACGACTGCATCTCGCACGGGAGCAGGAAGCGCTGGCGCAATCGCAACTCGCGGTGTCGGCGCGAGATGAATTTTTGGCGCTGCTGAGCCATGAGCTCCGCAATCCGTTGAGCGCGATTTCCACGGCGCTGTACGTGCTCGGGCGCGTGTTGCTGCCGGATCAGAAGGCGCGCCGGCATCTGGAAATAATCGAACGCCAGGCCAGGCACCTGACCAAGCTGGTAAACGATCTGCTCGATCTCTCGCGATTTACCGCGGGCAAAATCAATCTCGAGCGCCGTCCAACGGACATTCTCGAATATGCGCAGAATTCAATTCAGACCCTGACCCCCGAGATTCAGGCCTATCAGCACGAGCTTAAGATTGTCGCCGGCGCCGCACCCGTGATCGTCGATGCGGACCCGGTGCGGCTCGAGCAGATGATCAAGAACCTGCTCGAGAACTCGCTCAAGTACACTCCGAGCGGCGGCAAGATCGAAATCGCGATCGGCGTCGAGGGGCAGTTCGGAACGCTCTCGGTATCTGACAACGGAATCGGGATCGATCCGGCGATGATGCCACGGCTGTTCGATCCATTCACGCAGGAAAAGGACGTGGCCGCGCGTTCGCAAGGCGGTCTGGGTCTCGGCCTCGCGGTGGTGAAGCGCCTCGCCGAGCAACACGGCGGGACGATCGCGGCGCATAGCGACGGCAAGGGACTCGGCAGCAAGTTCACGCTCAAGCTGCCGCTGCAGGCAGAATCTGAATCGGGTCGGCGGGAGGCGGATTCATACGCCATGACCGTCCTGATCGCGGACGACGAACCCGATGTGCGAGCGACGATGAAGGACCTGCTCGAGATGTTGGGTTACCGGGTTCTGACCGCCCATGACGGATGCTCGGCGCTGCAGACCGTTTTGAGTTCGCGGCCCGCCGCCGCGATCGTCGATATCAGGATGCCGGGTCTCGACGGTTACGAGGTTGCGCGCGGAATCCGGGCCGAGAGCGAGTGCAATCCGATGCTGCTGATCGCGCTGACGGGGCATGGCTTCGATTCCGATCGGAAGCGATCGATGGAGGCGGGATTCGACGTGCATCTGACGAAGCCGGTATCGATCCCCGAACTGCAGCGGATTCTGAAAGACCATTGGGCATCGGGCGGGAGCGCGCACTGAGCCAGGCGCAATCAAGGAAGAGGAATAAGAGATCTGAAACCTCCCGCAGGTTTCAGACTTCCCGTGGCGATTAAGATGCGCGCTACGCGCTGTTAGTAAAGAGCGGACGCGGCGCTCTTAATACCTCGCCCGTTGTTTCAGAGGAGAGAGGAGGCCGAGTCCCGCCGGGGACGAGGTAGGTGAGGGTGCTGGAGCGCCCGCCAACGCACCGCCCTGATCTTCATCGTCGGCTATTTTTTTCGGCTATCCTGAAAGAAGGCGCCGTCCTAATGCTTCGCGGAGGTAGCATCTTCCGGAAGGGAAAGTGACGGATCACGAAATGTCGGACGCATCGAACCAGCAGGCGATCCAGCATCCTCACCTACCCGCCGCAGGAGCGGCGGGCCTCCTCTCCCGTAAAAATAACGGGAGAGGTATAAGGCAGAGCCTCCGCTCATAAGGTTCCCTCGTCGCGAGGTTCCCTCGTCGCTGGGCTCACTCGCAGGACTCTTTTTCGGGCTTTTTGCGAACAGGCCGTAAGGCCGCATCTCAATTTTTAATGCGATTCGGCCCTCCGGCCCGAAGTCGGCTTCGCGTTCACAACGGGAAGTCTGAAACCTGCGGGAGGTTTCAGGCCTCTTATCCTCTCCCTCTCTTATTTTCTGGGATGCCGGCTGACGTTGCGCGGGCGGGGTGACTGAATTGCTGATTTAGTCACCGATGCGACCGGTGCGACGGTGCGCAATATCTGGACATCGCGGCGGGGAAAACCTAGACTGCGCCAGATACCGTTAGGGTGCGGTGCCCGGTTACGGATTGCGTGAATTCATAGAGCTGCGGGCGCAACCCACCATAAACCTCGAACTGTCAGGAGATTCGAATCAGCGATGAGCGAAGCCAATATAGTTCTGCCAACTTTAACCAGCGGACAGGTGATGATTCTGTGGCTGGTACTGGTCTCGGCGCTGGTGGCGCTGGCCTACGGCGTAGTGTTGATCCGGGTAGTGCTGGCGGCCGACCCGGGTCCCAAATCGATGACCGACGTATCGGACGCGATCGAGCTCGGCGCGATGGCGTACCTGGGGCGCCAGGTCAAGACCATGATCTGGTTCGTCGGCGCGATTTTCATCGCGCTTTTTTTCATGTATCGCCACGTCTATCAGGGGCTCACGCTGCCGCTCGGAATCTCGATCGCGTTTCTGATGGGGGTCGCGGCGTCATACGGGGCGGGTTACGTCGGGATGTGGCTCGCGGTCAAGGCCAACGTCCGCAGTGCCAACGCGGCGCTGACGAGCTTCAAGGATGCGATGGAGCTGGCGTTCAAGGCGGGCGGCGTCTCGGGCATGTTCACGGTCGGACTGGGGCTCTTGGGCGCGACGATCATCTTCCTGGTGTTCCGCGAGAACGCGATGAAGGTGCTGGTGGGGTTTGGCTTCGGCGGCTCGCTGGCGGCGCTGTTCATGCGGGTCGGCGGCGGAATCTACACCAAGGCGGCGGACGTCGGCGGCGACCTGGTCGGCAAGATCGAGCAGGATTTGCCGGAGGACGATCCGCGCAATCCGGCGACGATCGCGGACAACGTGGGCGACAACGTCGGCGATTGCGCCGGGATGGCGGCGGACGTGTTCGAATCCTACGAAGTGACGCTGGTGGCGGCGATTATCCTCGCGGCGTACGCGCTGCAGGAGCAGGATTTTATCCAGGCATACGGCGCGTATGCGGGCGCGTTCGCGGTCAAGCTGATCATGTTCGCGCTGATCCTGCGCGCTGTCGGCGTGTTCTCGTCGATCCTGGGAATCATGGCGGTGCGAGTGCCGCCGGGCAAGATGCTCGATCCGATGCGTCCGATCAATATCGGCTACATGACGTCGGCAATCGCGTCGGTGATCGGATTTTTCATCGTTAACTATTTCTATCTGCAGGATCCGCGGACGGGTGCGACCGATTGGCGCTTTGCGTGCTGCGCCTCGCTCGGAATTCTACTCGCGGTCGTGACGCTCTGGCTGACCAATTATTTTACGCATCCGGACAAAGGCCCGGTGACGGAAACCGCGATGGCGGCGCGCACCGGTGCGGCGACGTTGATTTTGTCGGGCATGGCGGAAGGGCTCGAATCGTCGGTGTGGGCGCTGCTGGTGATCGCGGCGGCGATTATCGGCGCGATGGCGATCTTCCACGAATCGCTCGCACTGCAGTTCTACGGAATCGCGCTGACCGGACTGGGATTGCTGACGACGACGGGATTCATCCTCGCGATGGATACCTACGGACCGATCACCGACAACGCGCACGGTATTTTCGAGATGGGCGGAATCCATCAGGAAGAGGCGTCGAAGACGCTTTCGTGGATGGACGCGATCGGCAACACGACTAAGGCGCTGACCAAGGGCCTCGCGATCGCGACCGCGGTGCTGGCGGCGGTGTCGCTCTTCCGGTCGTTTATCGACGAGGCGCATCTCGGCGCGATTGGCGTGCAGATCAACATGCCGACGGTGTTCGTCGGACTGATGATCGGCGGCGCGGTGCCGTTTCTCTTCAGTTCATTCGCGATTAAGGCGGTGAGCCGCGCGGCTTATCAGATCGTGTTCGAGGTGCGGCGCCAACTGCGGATGCATCCGGGGATCATGGAAGGCAAGGAGCTGCCGGACTACGGCGCGTGCGTCGATATCGTCACGGCGGCGTCGCAGAAGGAGCTGCTTGGGCCGGGAATTCTCGCGATCTTCTCGCCGCTGCTGGTCGGCTTTGGACTCGGCGCGGGCGCGCTCGGCGGATTCCTGGGCGGCACGATCCTGACGGGGCAGTTGATGGCGGTGTTCATGTCGAATGCGGGCGCCAACTGGGACAACGCGAAGAAGAAAGTCGAAGACGGCTTTCTTGGCGGCAAGGGCACCGATGTGCACAAGGCGTCGGTGGTCGGCGATACGGTGGGCGATCCGTTCAAGGACACGGCGGGACCGGCGCTCAATCCGATGATCAAGGTGATGAACCTGGTCGCGATCCTGGCGGCGCCGTTCACGACGGTCGAACTTGGCGGGGTTACGGCGCTCCGAGTATTGATCGTGGTGGTATCGATCATAGCACTCTCGGTTGCGGTGATTTTCTCGAAGCGCGGATCGATCGCGGAAGAGAGCCTCGCGCTCGAGACCAAGCGCGCGGCGTAGGAATCGATAAGCAAGGTCGTGAAGGGCCGGGCGTCTTGCGACGCTCGGCCCGTCTTTTTGGCGCGCTCGCTCCGGTTCGCGTTATTGCTGCGACTGGAAGCCCGCGGGCGCCGGTCCGCGTTCCAGATCGCGGGCCGGCTCGACGCTCAATTCGACGGTCATGATTTGTTTTTGCGACATGCTGCGATAGACGCCGCGCAGTGGCGGCACGTCGGAATAATCGCGGCCATAGGCGAGGCGGATATGGCGATCGTCGGCGCGGCATCCGTGGGTCGGATCGAACCCCGTCCAGCCGAGTCCCGGCAATTGCGCCTCGAGCCAGGCGTGGCTGGCCTGCGCGCCGATCGTTTCGACGCGAGCGTCGGCCGGCGGCGCGAGATAACCCGACAGTAGCGCGCGGGGATACCGGCGAGGCGCAGGACCCCGATCGCCAGATGCGCGAAGTCCTGGCATACGCCGCCGCCCACGGTGAGGATCTCGTCAGCCGTCGAATGCACACGCGTGCGTCCCGGTTCGTACTCGAATTGCTGGCGAATCGATTCGTTGATTCGGGTCGCGTAGGCGGTCACGTCTTCGGCCGGGTCGGGACGCGAGAGCCAGAAAAATTTCTTCATCGCCGGGCTGAATGGAACGTGGCGGCTCGCGTTCAGGAAGTCGTACTCGGCCTGGCTGCGAATAGCATCCCGCATCAGGAATTCCTCGATCGTGACGCGTTGCATCGCCGCCGGAACTTCGGGCATTTGCTCGACGATCGAGGTGGCCGTGACCGAGAGCGAATTGTGCGGCGGGTAAATCGCGAACGCATGCACTGTATTGCCGTAGTAATCCGCGTATTCGATCGTCGATGGATGAGGCTCGATTTGCAGCTCGAACTGGACGCATCGCTGGGTCGCGCTGTCGCGCGGCCGGACGCGGACTTCGTTGTGGGACTGATAGACGGGGCCGTCGTAATCGAAGCTGGTGGTATGGCGAATCCGGAAGAACATCAGTCCGACTTCAAATAGTGGCGGAAGACTTCATCGCCGATCGCGGCGCATCCGTCCTGGATATGCAGCAGCGATTGATGCAAGCCGGATTTGATCAGTTCGGCCGGTTTTTTGCTGCTGAGGAACGCGGCCAGTTCGCTGAGCGCGCTGCAAGCCGGCGACGGCTCGGGCCCCTGGTTCGCGATGCGCTCCATCGACACTCGGAGCCGATCGAGCGAATAGCGCGCCGAGCGCGGAAAGGCCGGATCGAGCAGCAGGACATCGATCACGTTCGAGATTCGAATCGAGTTGCCGTAGCGCTTGCGATACGCCTCGAGCGCCGAGGCGCTGCGCAGCACGGCCGCCCATTGCAGCAGATCGACCGGTCCGCCGACGCGTCCTCGAGCCGCGGCAGCAGGAAGTGGTACTTGACGTCGAGCATCCGCGCGACGCATTCCGCGCGCTCGAGCATGATGCCGAGCTGCATGAAATCGTAGGCGAGATCGCGCGGAGTCGTGCTCTGGCGGATGCCGGCGATTCGGTAAAAGCAATCCTTCAGCACGGCGAAGAACGCGAACACGCCGGGCGAGGTGAAAAGCTCGGGCGTCCATTCCTCGGCGGCGAGATAGAGCGTGTTCAGATCGAGCCATAGCTCGGACGAAATGTAGTGGCGCAGCGAGAGCGAATTGGCGCGCGCGTTGCGGATACAATTGCGAATCGAGCTGGGGTTGTCGGGGTCGAGCGTGAAAAAATTGAGGACGGATGATTCGTCAGCGTCGGCGTAGCGGGTCTTGAAAGATTCGGTCTCGCCGAAGATCGCGAGCAGCGGCGCCCACGGCTGCGCATCGCGCGGCGTGGCGCCGAAGAGCACGAACGGGCGGAAATCGATATGCCGCGGCGCGACGCCCATCGTGCTCGGGGAGCCGTTGCGGATGATCGTCGGATGAGTCGAGAGCTGGATAACCGGTTGCGCGATGAAGGCCGCGGGGTCCGCGATGATTCGCTCGCGCGATTCGATGAGTTCCTTTTCGCTGGCGAGCGATCCGATCACGACGCCGTAGCCGCCCGACGCGCCGGTCGGCTTGACGACGAACTTTTCGAGGTTCGCGAGCACGTGCTCCCGGACTTCGCGATTGCGCAGCAGATGAGTCTCGACGATCGGCAGAATCGGCTCCTCGGCGAGGTAGTAGCGAATCATCGCGGGTGTGTACGCGTACACGGCTTTGTCGTCGGCGACGCCGGCGCCGATACCGTTGGCGAGCGCCGCGTTGCCGGCGCGCAGCACGGAGGTCAATCCCGCGCCGCCGAGCATCGAGTCGGAGCGGAATACGAGCGGATCGACGAAGTCGTCGTCGATCCGCCGATACAGCACGTCGATTTGCCGAAGTCCGTGCACCGTCTTCATGTAGAGCTTGTGATCGACGCAGACGAGGTCCTGGCTCTCGACCAGTTCGATACCCATCTGCTGCGAGAGGAAGACGTGCTCGAAGAACGCCGAGTCAACATCCTGCTAGGGATGACGAAAGTCGTCGGATCGCGCGCGACTAAAATTCACAGGCTCTCAGGATGACGGAGGCGGGTAGCCTCGATCAGGATGACGACACCGGTCGCGCGCATTTTCGGAATTCGCACGATCGTGATTGTTTGCGCTCGGTCAAAGGTGGATTTCGGAGGCGGTGCGCGCGATATATGCGCGGTAGGCTGCGTTCGCGCGTTCCAGTTCGAGATGAGTTCCCGACGCGGCGACGGTGCCGTCATGGACGAAAAATACCCGGTCGCACATGGCGAGAGTGCCGGGCCGATGCGCAACGATGAGCACGATTCTATCGCGCGATAACGCTCGCAGCGTCTCGATCAGATTCGATTCGGAACTGGAATCGAGGGGCGCGGTCGGCTCGTCGAGCACCATGATTTCAGGACGCATCAGCAGCGCGCGCGCGATGGCGATTCGCTGTTTCTGGCCGACGGAAAGACGCGCCCCGCGGCGGCCGAGAATCGTCGCATAGCGCTCGGGCAACTGCTCGATAAATTCGGCGCATCCAGCCATCGCGGCAGCCTCGCGAATCTCGGCGTCCGACGCTTCGGGATTGCCGTAGCGGATATTGTCGGCGATCGATCGCGAAAACAGCGCCTCGCTTTGAAAAACGAAGGCAACGCGGCGGCGCAGTACGTCGGGCGCGATTGCGCGGGAATCGCGGCCGTCGAACAGGATCGCGCCGCCTTGCGGTTCGAGGAAGCGCGGAATCGAGTAGATAAGCGTCGTCTTGCCGCATCCGCTGGGACCGGCGAGGGCAGCCATCTGGCCGGCGCGCAGCGACATCGATACGTCCGTCAGGACAGTAGTAGCGCCGTAGCCGATCGCGACGCCGCGGAATTCGAGCAAATCGATTCGCCGCTCGAGTTCGCCCGCGTCGCCAATCGCAGCAGGCTCGCCGAGGCGATCGAGCACGGTGTGGACGCGGCGCAAGCCGGCGACCTGCAACTGCAGTATCGCCCACGTGCTGCCGAGTACCGCCATCGGATTGATCAGCATCATGCCGTAACTCAGCAGCAGCACGACGTCGCCGAGGGTCATGCGGCCCGCGATCACCTGCATGAAGAAGTAGTAGATGACGTAGGCGAGGAGACCGCCGACGAGCGGCATCAGCGCGATGAAGAGCGCGAAGAGGATCGCGATCATCCTGAAGGTCGAGCGATAGGACGCCCAGCTCGCGCGATCGACGGCGGCGGTTTCGCGCGCCTCCTGTCCGAAGACCTTGATCAACTGGACCTGCGCGATGCGCTCCTCGAACGCGGCCATCACGTTGCTGCCGCTTTCGCGCATCGCCTGGCTCTGGCTGCGGAGGATTCGGCCCCACACGCCGGCGCCGAGCGCGACTACGGGCAGAAAGAGAATCGCGATCACGACGATCACCGGCTGATTGCTGAATTGCGCGGAGAGCACGAGGAGCGCCATCGCGAACATCAGGATCGATGCGAGCGGCGAGAGCACGCCGGCGTAGAAGGCCGGGCCGATCGCGGCGGTGTCGTACATCACGCGGAAAACCGCGTCGCCGATTTTCTGATCGGCGTAGAGCGCGAGCGGCGAGCGGATGAAGCGTTCGTAGATCGCGGTGCGCAGCGATTGATTCATCCGCTGCGTGAGATCGATCGTGACGCGCGCCTCGAGATAGCCGAACAGCCCGTTCCACAAGCTGTCGCCGGTGTTGGCGTCGTTCGCGGTCATGCTGGCCTGGTCGAGGCCGCCGCTGTTCACGTCGGTGTTGAGGCCGCCCGAGTTGTCGCCGACCATCCCGATCAGCACCAATGCCGCGAGCAGGAAGAGCGCGACCGCGGCGAGCATCAGCGCGCGATCGTTGCCGACGATCGGAGTCAGAATCGCGGCGGGGATCCCGGTCAAGGGATGACCGTCGATCACGTTGTCGATCACGATTTTGAGCGGCCACGGCGTCATCAGAAAAAACGTCAGCGAGAAAAAGGTCAGCGCGCATTTGATCGCGACGAGGCGCCGATGACGCGCGACGAACGGCCAGCTCTTGAGCAGCAATCGCATCGCCTCGCGGGCGGTGAGCGGCGCGCGTTCATCGACATAGAGCAGGTTCTCGCGCGAATCGGGCAGCGCAGCCGGAGCGATCGCGGGAGCGCCGTTCGACGCGATCGCCGCGGCGCCGTCAGGCGGAATCGTCGAAGGATGAATTGATTCAGGCATTGCCGGCCTCGGCCGCGGGCGCGGTGTCGAATGCGGATTGACCGGCGGCCTCGAGATGCCCCGCGGCGATCCGGTAGATGCGATCGGCGAAAGCGGCGGTGGTACGGCGATGAGTCGCGACGACGACGAGCCTGCGCTTCGGATCGTCGGCGACCCAGTCGCGCACGCCGCGCATCACGGCGTTTTCGGTGGATACATCGAGCGCCGAAGTGGGTTCGTCGAGCAGCAGGATCGGCACGTCACGGAGCATCGCGCGCGCAAGTCCGATCCGCTGCGCCTGTCCGGCGGAAAGCTTGGCGCCCTTCTCGCCGAGCATCGTTTCGAGGCCGGACGGCAGCGAGCGGAGAAAATTTCCGAGGCCGGCGCGCTCGATTGCGAGCATCACGTCGGCGATGGAAGCGTCGGGACGGCCGTATGCGACGTTATCGCGGAGCGTCGCGGTGAAGAGCGGATTTTCCTGCAGCGCGACCGATAGCATCGAGCGCCACGCGGGCAGATCGAAATCGCAAATCGGCGAGCCGTCGAGCGCGATCGAGCCAGCGGACGGCTCGAAGAAGCGCACGATCAGCGAAATGATCGTGCTTTTGCCGGAACCACTCGCACCGGCAATCGCGGTGACCTGGCCGGCGCGCGCATCGAAGCTGACCTCGCTCAGAACCGGCGTACGTAAATCGTAGCCGAAGGTCACGCCGTCGAATGACAATCGCGAAAAATGTTTTGGCGGAATTTTGCGGCCGATGCTGACCGATTGTTCGGGAATCCGCGCCAGCATTTCGAGCACGCGAGCGATCGCGACGACCACGTCCTGCAGGCTGCCCCAGAGATTGGTAACGCGGCGAGTGTGATTGCTCACGCGCTCGAACAGCGAGATCGAGCCTTGAAACAAACCGAGCGAAACGGCGACGTGCGCGAGTCCCGCAGTGCCGCCGGCGATCACTTCGAGCGCACCTAAGTAGAGCGCGGCGACATACGCGAGGCCGCGCACCGTGTTGGTCGCGACGCGATACGCTGCGAGCAGCATCCGGGCGCGGCGCGCGGCGACGAAGGACGTCCAGTTGTCGCGCGCGTAGATTTCGGCCTCGCTCGCCTCGGCGCCGAACGCCTTTACGGTTTTGATCGAGGCGAGCGTTTCCTCGATCCGCGTGGTCGCAAGCGCGGCGGTCTCGCGTTCCTCGACAAATGCGCGCCTGAGTGGGCCGCTGAACAGCCACGCCAGGATGAAGTTTGCGGGCAGCAGCCCAATCGCAATCAGCGCCATCATGTGGTCGTACAGGAAGAGCCAGACGATCGTGCCGATCGCGGCGGGGACGAAAATCACCGGCCGAACGATGAGCCCGTTGATGACCTGCGGAATCGCGGCTGAGTCCTGGAACATCCGGAAGATCGCGTCGCCGATTTTTTCCTGCGAATGGAATTGCACGCTCAATTCCTGCAGCCGGGTGTAGAGATTGACCCGGAACAGGTTGCTGATGCGCTGCAAAATCCAGATCGCGTAGCCGGTGATCGCGCCGAAGAACGGCAGAATCAACACGGAGACCAGCGCGGTGGCGACGCACGCATGAATCAGTACGTCGCGGCGATCGGCGTGGATAGGCAGGTGCAGAAACCAGGCCTGGCCGGGCGTCAGGGGATCGCCGTGGCCGACCACGTCGAAGAAGATACGCGAGATGTTGAGCGCGAAGAGGCTGCCTAGCAGGCCGGGCAGGGTGAGGAGGAAGAGGTAGATGAGATGGCGTCGATACGGACGGATGAAGGGCCAGACGCGCACGACGAGGCGAAAAACGTCGCGGGAGCGGAGGCGTCGCGGCTCGGGAAAACTGATTTGATCGGGTGCGGGCGGCGGAACGCCGGCGATGGTCGAAAGTTTGGAATCGATGCTCAACGAATCAGCGGCGACGCATCGCGTCGATCTGGATCAGGACACGACGCGCACCTCAAGGAATAGTATCGGTCGGCGAAATGGCGGGTAAAGCGGCGATGTGAGGCGGCGCGGAGGAGGCCGAAACCCCTCACGGGTTTCGGGCTTCCTGGGGCGATCGGATGCGCGCTCCGCGCTGCTAGGAAAACAGTTGAGAAAGATGTTTCACGTGAAACATTTTTTCACCCGTCTCATCCACCGCGCGCACACCTGATTCTTCAGAGAATCGGCGTCGCGACTTCGCCGATCCTCACGCCTATTCTTAGCCCATCGTCAATGCGAAAATTTCAGGGCGCGTCGAGGCAGGCTTGGAGGCGCGAGCATCGGAGTCAGAATCGATAACTCATAGTGAACAGAATATAACCAATAGACTTAATCGCAATGCGAACGCACGGCGAAGATGTTTCACGGGAAACGTTCCTTGCGATCGTGAAACGTTCAGCGGGTGAGCGAAACCTGGAAACAGCATGAAAGTTAGTCCCCTGGCCGGAAAACCTATCGAGCCGTCGCGGCTGGTCGATATCCCGCGGCTCATCACCGCCTACTTCACCGGCAAGCCCGACACGCGAATCCAGTCGCAGCGCGTGACCTTCGGCACGTCGGGTCATCGCGGGTCCGCCTTCGACAACGCGTTTAACGAGGCGCACATCCTCGCGATCACGCAGGCGATCTGCCTCTATCGCAAGCAGAATCGCATCGACGGTCCCGTCTTCGTCGGTATCGACACTCACGCGCTCTCGGTTCCGGCCTTTGCCAGCGCGCTCGAAGTGTTTGCCGCCAACAACGTCGAAACGATGATCGATCGCGACGGCGGCTACACGCCGACGCCGGCAATCTCGCACGCGATCCTGACCTACAATCGCGGCCGCAAGACCGGCCTCGCCGATGGAATCGTGATCACGCCGTCGCACAATCCGCCGCCCGATGGCGGCTTCAAGTACAATCCGCCGAACGGCGGCCCGGCCGACACCGACGTCACGCGCTGGATCGAGCAGATCGCGAATGATTTTCTCGCCGCGAATCTTGCGGGCGTCAATCGCATCCCATATGAGCGCGCGATCAAGGCCGCGACCGTGCACAAGCATGATTTTATCGGTGCTTATGTCGCCGATCTCGCGAACGTCGTGGACATGGAGGCGATCGCTCGCGCGGGCGTGAAGATTGGGATCGATCCGCTCGGCGGCGCCGCGGTGAATTTCTGGCCGGCCGTGATCGAGCGCTACAAACTCGATGCGACCGTCGTCAGCGATCGCGTCGATCCAACTTTCGGTTTCATGACCGCCGATTGGGACGGCAAGATTCGGATGGATTGCTCGTCGCCGTACGCGATGCAGCGGCTGCTCGGGATGCGCGAGCGTTTCGACGTCGCGTTCGCCAACGACACCGACGCCGACCGCCACGGTATCGTGACGCGCACAGCGGGGCTGATGAATCCGAATCACTACCTGTCGGTCGCGATCTCGTACCTGTTCGGGAGCCGCACGCGATGGCGCAAAGACGCGGCGGTCGGCAAGACGATGGTCAGCAGCAGCATGATCGATCGCGTCGCGGCGGGCGCTGGGCGCAAGCTTATCGAGACTCCGGTCGGCTTCAAATGGTTCGTCGATGGATTGGCCGATGGCAGTATCGGGTTTGGCGGCGAGGAAAGCGCGGGCGCGTCGTTTTTGCGAATCGACGGCTCGGTGTGGACGACCGATAAGGACGGCCTCATCATGGGGCTGCTGGCCGGCGAAATCACGGCGCGCAGCGGCCGCGATCCGGGCGAGTTGTACGCCGACCTGACGGAAGAGTTCGGCGCACCGGTGTATGAGCGAATCGACGCGCCCGCGACCGCGGCGCAGAAAAGCATCCTTGGCAAACTCTCGCCGGAGCAACTCGACGCGAGCGAACTGGCCGGCGACGCGATCACGTCGGTGATGACGAAGGCGCCGGCGGGCGGCTCGCCATTCGGCGGAATCAAGGTGAGCAGCGCGCACGGATGGTTCGCGGCGCGGCCGTCGGGCACCGAAGAGGTGTACAAGATTTACGCCGAGAGTTTTCGCGGCATCGAGCATCTGCGGCGGATTCAAGCGGCGGCGCAGGAGATGATCGCGCGCGTGTTCAGGCAGGCCGAATCGGACGCGCCGAAGTAGGGCATCGATGTCTGAGCGGCGCGTCATACTCTGCCTCAACGTCGGATCGTCAACGTGCAAGTTCGCGATGTATTCGTTCGAGCAGGGCGCCGAGAAATCGATCGCGCATGGCGAGGCGAAGACAATCGATGCGGTTATCGATGAACTGGATCGACTCGCGCTGCCGCGGCCGGATGCGGTCGGTCATCGAATCGTTCACGGCGGGCCGAATCACGCCGCGCCCGAGATCGTCACCGATGAACTGATCGCGGAACTCAAGCGGCTGATTCCGTTCGCGCCGCTGCACATGCCGGGCGAGATCGACGCGATCGAGGCGAGCGCGTTGCGGCTCGCCGGCGTTCCGCAGGTCGCATGCTTCGACACCGCGTTTCATCGTGCGATGCCGGAACTTGCGCAGCGCCTGCCGCTTCCGCGCGCGCTGTGGGACGAGGGCATTCGGCGCTACGGCTTTCACGGCATCTCGTATGAGTACATCGTGCAGACACTCGGTGCGTCCGCGCCGCGGCGACTCGTCATTGCGCATCTCGGCAACGGGGCGAGCATGGCTGCGCTCCTCGACGGGCGGCCGCTCGAAACCACGATGGGTTTCACGCCGGCGGGCGGCTTCATGATGGGCACGCGCTCGGGCGATCTCGATCCGGGCGTGATGCTGTACCTGATCGAGGAGAAGGGCTACGACGGCGCGCGCCTGTCGGAGCTGGTGAATCACGAGAGCGGACTGCGCGGAGTATCGGGCATCAGCGCCGACATGAAGCAACTACTCGAGGCGCGCGAATCGAATCCGCAGGCGGCGGAGGCGATCGCGATGTTCTGTTATCAGATCAGAAAATCGATCGGCGCGCTGGCGGCGGTGCTTGGCGGACTCGACATGCTGGTGTTCACCGGCGGGATCGGGGAGCACGCGTCATCCGTGCGCGATGAAGTTTGCCGAGGACTCGAGCATCTCGGTGTCGCGATCGACGGCGCTCGCAACGAGTCGCATCGCGAGACGATCAGCACTGACGCGAGCCGCTGCGAGGTGCGCGTGATCGCGACCAACGAGAATCTCATGATCGCGCGTCACACGCGGAAGCTGCTTTTTTAAGCTCCCTGAGAATTTTACTTCCGGACCGCCCACGGCACGGGCTTCTTGTCGAAGAATGCGGCAAGGCCATCGCGGCATTCGTCGGTGATGTGCGGCGCGGCGGTGTACTCGGTCATGCTCATCGCGATTGCCTGTCCGGAGAATCGGCACATCAGCGACTTGGTGATCGCCTCGGCCTTGGGCGCGTTGGTCGCGATCGCATCGGCCCATCTGAGCGCGGTCGGAATCAGCTGATCGCGCGGCACGGCTTCATTGATGATGCCGAGCGCCTGCGCTTTTTCGGCGCCGATCAGTTCGCCCGTCAGCAGCAGGTAGCGCGCGACGCGCTCGCCGACCAGGCGCATCAAGTGGAGGATGACCATCCCGGCCTGGATGCCGTGCTTCATCTCGGTGTAGCCAATTTTGGCGTCGAGCGATGCGACGGCGAGATCGCAGGCGCTCAAAAATCCTGCGCCGTTGCCGACGGCGATTCCGTTAACCGCGGCGATAGTCGGTTTCGAGAGCCGATAGACGCGCTCGATCAACTCCTCACCGCGGAGCGCGCCGTCCCACACCGCGCCGGTTTCATCGACGCGCAAATTGTCGAGCGTCGAGCGCAGTTCCTGCAGGTCCATCCCGGCGGAAAATGCCGGGTCCGCGCCGGTGAAGATCAGGGCTCGCACCAGAGGATCGTCTTCGGCGCGCTTGATCGCCGCCATCAGGCCGTCGATCATCGGGGCGCTGAGCGCGTTGCGATGCTGCGGATTGTTGAGGGTGATTATCGCGGCCGGGTGTCGCGCTTCGTACAATACGATTTCATCTGCCATCGTGATCTCCCAAACTCGCGGCATCGAAGCCGCCACGGATGCTCGCGGGAAGCGGCATTACGCGTGGATGCACATCTACTATAATGATCCAGCGAGGGCATTAGATGTGCGGCAGATTCACAATCACGCGGCGCGACGGTAATTCGCTGGCGGCGGAACTGGGTGTGGCGACGGATTCGTTCGCCGATTACAAGCCGCATTACAACGTCGCGCCGACGCAAGATCACTTCATCGTAAGAATCAAATTCGAGAACCGCGAAGCGATTCCGGCGCGCTGGGGTTTCGTGAACAGTTGGGCCAAAGACGCGAGCGGCGCCGCGCGATGTATCAACGCGCGTTCGGAAACGGTCGAGCGGGTGCGCGCGTTTCGCGAGGCGTTCATCAAGCGGCGATGCGTGGTGCCGGCGGACGGATTTTTCGAATGGACGGGGCCGAAGAATGAGCGCCAGCCGATCTGGTTTCA
Organism: Candidatus Binatus sp.; assembly: GCF_030646925.1. Lineage (NCBI taxonomy): Bacteria > Candidatus Binatota > Binatia (SeqCode) > Binatales (SeqCode) > Binataceae (SeqCode) > Binatus (SeqCode) > Binatus sp. (SeqCode). Next base: position 23,869 of record NZ_JAUSKL010000089.1, read on the forward strand.
TCGCGAAGATGGCGGCCTGATCCTGATGGCGGGACTGTACGAATCGTGGCAAATGAGTCCGGGCAATTGGCAGAGGACGTTTACGATTCTCACCACCGCAGCAAATTCGATCGCGGCGCGGTATCACGATCGGATGCCGGTGATACTCGACGACCGGCACGCCGACGACTGGATGGATCCGCGCGCGCCGAAGCCGCTCGCGCTCAAGAAGTTACTCGCGCCTGCGCCAGACGAACTGCTGGTGCCGACGCCGGTATCGCCGAGAGTGAACGACGTCGCCAACGATTCGCCGGACCTGCTCGAGACGCCCAAGGACCATTCACTCGCGGCGCGCCAGTTGAATCTGCTGTAGCTCGCGGGGGTGAATCGAAGACTCCGCGCTGAGATGCGTCGAGGCGCGCGCTGAATTGATTGGCCGATCGAGCGCGTGATACTTGATTGGGTACTGCCCGCATCAAGCCATCGCCATCGAGGGCGGCGTACCCAAGTGGTTAAGGGAGAGGTCTGCAAAACCTCCATGCATCGGTTCGAATCCGATCGCCGCCTCCAAATTTACTCAATGATAAAAAGGGGAACTTCGCGGTTAGGCCGAATCTCGGAATCCCAGTCGTCACCTTTTCGTCACCAAGTCAATTAGAAAGGCGCGGGGTTTAGGCCGCGCCTCTGAGTATCCGAGAAAGAGGGTCCGGGTTTATCCGGCGTTCCGAATCTGAACCATTCGAGTGTCAGGGAATAGCTTTCGTAGAGACTGTACCTCGCGAATCACGCGGCAGCCTTGAGCCAGTCAACTGCGTATCGGCTTTCGGGGAATTCTTTGGCTGCGAGCTGCAGGAAGGTCTTAACTCGCCCGTCGCCGCTGAAACGTTTCAAAGAGGCGACGATAGCCCTTCGGACATTGGGCTCTTTTTCCTCGCGCGCAGCTTCCATCAGATAACGGGGCTTAGTTTCGTCGCTGCGAGCCAGTGCCTTCCAAGCAGAACAGCGTGTAGGCCAAGGTCTAGTCCTGTCAGAAGCGATCCGCTTGAACTCGTTTGCTTCCGCTGTTCCTGTCCGCACCTTGGACATCGTCCGGAGTTCGTGCAGAGCTAGAGCTTCAAGATGGCTCTCAGGGGTTTGCGATAGTCGCCGCATACAATTTTCCACGACACGCTCATCAGATCCCGCAGTTTTGAGATATTCGCTGGTAAGCTTCGGATCTATGTTCATCAGGTCTTGGCGCTCAGAGAGTCGGCTGCAACCATACTCGTCACCCTTGTTCATCAGAAATCTCAAAATCCATCGAAACCGCGACTGCTTGATCGCGTCCGAATCCGAAACGAGACGATCGAATGCTCGCCTAACAGCGCTCCTCTTCAAACCGGGCGAGTATGCGAATCCTCCGTCCAGATAGTCGATTTCTCCATCCTTGAGATTCGCCGTGGCGTCCTCGGGATCATCGAAATAGATGGTCTTTTCTTCTGACCGACTCAAGTTCAGTCCGCTTAACTCATCATCAAACAAATCAACGAGCGCCTCGCTGAAGCGCCTGTTTGGTGTGAAGATCAAGAAATCGTCACCATATCGCCTGTGCGCTATTCCGGTCGAAATAATTGAACGATCTACGGGTTCTAAAAAAAAATTTCCAAGCACTGCACAGCCTTCAGGACCAATCGGGAGACCATCTCTTCCATGCAGTTCCCGCCAGAAGCGGAGTGCGCTAACAATTCGTTTGACGGAAACGCGGTCGCAGTTGCGCGCATACAGCATTTGTTCGAGGGTCTCGATGCGAATCGATTCATAGAATTTCGTGACATCGGTTCGACACATGAACTGGGAATCAGCTTGTTCGAGAAGAGTCACACCTTCGCCGACAAACGACATCCAACCGCGCGGGCGGAAGGTCCATGCAGCATCAGGATCGGAACGCGGAACGATGCGATAAGAAAAAACACGACCAGAAATCAATTTATCGGTAACTTCAGCTATGCGCCCGGCAGATGACCTCAGCAGAGTAAGATCAGCGGCGCTGGCTACAGCCATCGTCCGCACCTTCTTGGGCTCATTCGCGCGATAGTTTGGATAAGGGAAAAAAGTCAACTCGCGAGGGGGCCGATTTTGTGACGCCTCTAGCGACAAGTCTTCAGCAAATCGGGCGGCAGAATTCACGTAGTCCTGAAAATCGACTACGTCAGGAATCTCAAAGAATCGTGAGTTCCATTGGGCAACCGCTAAAATGTGTCTTCGCAGTTGTTGTAAATCGAATTGCGTTACCTCCGCCTCTCAACCGCCCCGCAAACCAAGGCTCCATCTTATATCACATGATGCTCTTCTCGGAAACGGACTGCGATCGCGCGAGCGCATCGTCACCTTTTCGTCACCGTGGCATCCGATTTCATGGGTGAGAACGGGTTCCGTAGACCGAACGCTTTTCTGGAAAATGCCTCGATTCGTCTCGATAACGACTTGTCACAACTTGATGACGACGCGACACGGAGCGTCTGCAAAACCTCCATGCATCGGTTCGAATCCGATCGCCGCCTCCAAATATTGCGAGTCTAAGGCGTGGGCGGTGGCGGTTGTGCGAGATTGTGATCGGGTTTCACGGTCAGATTGACGAGGCACGGCGGACCGTCTTCGCCGTAGCAAAGCTTGCTCAACTCGCCGAGCCCGGGGTTGCGATCGTCGTGCGTGTAGCCGGGGCAAATCCATGCGCCGCTGCCTGAGCGATAGAGCGCGACGGTGAAGTAGCGGCCCGGATCGAGCCGTCCTGTAAGAGGATCGCCGCGTGGCGGCAATTCGCGGGAATTGGTGACCTGGAAGCCGTCGTGGGCGGCATCGGGCGAAAATTGCATGAAGAAAATTCGCCATTGGCGGCCGGGCTGCGCGGCGACGGAATATTCCATCGAGCGATCGTAGGAGAACACCGGCTTGTCGCGGCATAGCCACGGGCGGGCTTCGGCGGCGAGCGACGGAGCAGTGGCGACGATCGCGATCGCGGATGCGAGGGCGGCTGATTTTGCGAGCTTCAAAAGTTTCAATTTCGTTGCCTCGAGCCGATTTCGATTATGCGCGCGACGATTTCGCCGAGGTTCACGTCTTTCGGAGTGAAGACCGCCTGCACGCCGAGCTTCAAGAGCGCGTCGCGGTCGTCTTCCGGAATTATTCCGCCCATCACGAGTTGGACGTCGCTGGCGCCGCGGCTCTTCAACAGCTCGATCGTCTTGCGCGCGATCGTCATGTGGGCGCCGGCAAGGCTCGAGATCGCGAGCACATTGACGTCCTCTTCGAGCGCGGTTTCGACCAGTTGCTCGGGAGTTTGCTTGAAGCCCGCGAGCACGACTTCCATCCCGGCCTGCATGCAGGCGTGCGCGAGCAGCTTAACGGCGTTGATGTGGCCGTCGAGGCCGGCCTTGCCGAGCGCGATGCGAATCCGGGTGGTCGCAGCCGGCACGGTTAGCGGCGGCAGGCTCGCGCTGGTTTCGAGAATCGGCGGCGTGTAGCGGCCGCGGCTGACGCGCTCGAGCGACTGCGTCCATTCGCCGACAGTGCCGCCGGCGCGCGCAAGTTCGAGCGTGGGATCCATCAACGGTGCGTCGGCGACGACGGCGCGTTCGAGCGCCTCGCGCGCGTTGACGACGGCGGCCTGATCGCGCGAGGTGCGCCATCTGTCGAGACTCTCGATGCGCTCGCGCTCGTTGGCGGCCTGATCGGCGTGATTCGCAATCGCTGAAGATTTCGGCGTGAGGCCGATTTCCCCGGTGAAGGCATTGACGCCGATCTGAATGATCTCGCCGGCTTCGACCTTGCGATGGCGCTCGGCGAGTTGCCGCGTGAGCTCGGTGCTGACGATCGAGATCGCGCGAGTGTAACCGGCGGCGCGAAGGCGGATCGCGATCTCGCGCGCTTCGGCGGAAATCTCGCCGGTGAGTTTTTCGATCACCTTGCTGCCCTCGAAAATATCACCGTAGCTCGCAAGTCCGGTTTCGTGCATCAGGACTTGCTGGGTGCGGAGGCTGAGCGTCTGCTCGGCCTGATCGGGCAGCGCCTGCGCCTCGCGGAAGCCGGGAAGCTGGAGCGCGTTGACGCGCGCACCGGCTGAGATGACGACCGGCAGCGCTTCGTACGCGATACGGACGATATTCACTTCGGGCTGCGGCTCGGTGAGGGTGAGCGAGCGCACCTGGCATCCGGCGCGGAAGGCGACGTCGTCGATTCCATACTCGGTGTGGCAGAGTTCGCGCCAGAGCTTGAAGTAGGCGCGCACCTTGCAAATCTCGGGAACCAGTTCGATTCCGCTGTTGATGAAAAACGAGATTCGGCGCACGGTCTGTTCGAATGCCGGCGGCGAAAGTTGCGTCCGCAGCGAATCAAGAATCAGGAGCGCGTTGCCGAACGCATAGCCGACTTCATCGGCGGGACCGGCGCCGCTTTCCATGTAGTGATAGCCGCAGCAATTGATCGGGTTCCAGTTCGGGACGCGCTCGACGGCGAACTTAATCAACTCGGTGGAGAGCTTGAACGACAGCTCGGGATGAAAGATCGAGGTGCCGCGCGCGACGAACTCTTTCAGCAGGTCGTTCTGGGTGGTGCCGCGCAGCTCGTTCCACGGCACGCCTTGGCGCTCGGCGACGACGAGGTACAACGCGAAGATAAAGGGCGCGGTCGAGTTGATGGTCATCGAGGTGTTGATCGAGCCGAGCGGGATGCCGTCGAAGAGCGCTTCCATGTCCTGCCAGTGGCAGATCGAGACGCCAGCCTCGCCGACCTCGCCGCGGGCGACGGACGCATCGGGGTCGTAGCCGTTTTGAGTGGGCAGGTCGAAGGCGATCGAGAGGCCGCGCTGGCCTTGTAGCAAGTTGGCGCGAAAGCGCTGATTGGCCTGGCGCGCATCGCCGAAGCCGGCGTAAGTGCGGATGATCCAAGGCTCCCTGGGTTTTTGGGGTTTGGGCTCGCGCACTTTGGTCGGGTTCGCGGGTTTGTGCGGACGATCAGTCATCGGGATTCACCGCGGGCGGCGTCGCAGTACGACGTAAGATTCAGCATACACGAAAGCAGCGTAGTTGCGGCGGCGCGGCGATTCCAGCACGGGGTCAGAGCGCGGCCGGGCGAGCATTGCGGAAGCGGCTGGAGCCTGCTATCGAATCGAGCGCGGCGAGATCGGAAGCAACACGTTCGATCAGATCAAGGCCGTCGATACCGCCATGCTCGGCGACTTCGATCAGCGGCGCGTGCGTCGCGCGCCGAATGCGCGTCGCGGCTTTGCGCGATTCGCCGGCGCTAAGGCGCTCCGCTTCAGCCAGCTCGGCGAGGTGATCGCGATGACGCCCTGCGGCGCGCATGCGGCCTAGCAGCGATGAGATATCGCCAGCGTCGAATCGAAACGGGGTCGCGCGGTTGTAGATGATCGCAGAAGGCGGCATTCCGAGGCGGTTAAGTTCGGCGTAGGTCTCGATCGTCTCGGAGACTGACAAGCTATCGGAGGTTGTGACCTGCAAGATTGCGCAGCGGCGGCGATCGTGGAGCAGGTCCGAGATATTTCGCGATTCCTTGCCGACGGTGCTATCGCCGAAAGTCGAATGCGCCGCGGCCGGCATCTTCAGCATGCTAAGTGCCTGTCCGCTCGCAGGCGCATCGACGATGATCAAATCGTGGCGGTTGGGGTCGTCGGGCGCGCGCTCGGCCTCGTAGTAGATTTTGCCAAGCATCATAAGTTCGCGAAGTCCGGGCGCGGCTTGAACAAAGAACTGATAGACGCGGCTGGCAAAGACCGCCTTTAGCAGCATCCGGCCGGGCACCACGAGGCGGAGATACTCTTCGAGCGCGTGGCCTCCGTCGAGCAGCATCAGCGAAAGGTTCGGCGCTACGTCGATTGGAACGAATGAGGCTTCGACGCCGAGCGTGGAGGCGAGCGGAGCACCAGCGTCGGTTTCCATGATTAGCGCACGCCGGCCCGAGGCGGCTGCGAGGCGGGCAATCGCGGCACTTAGCACGGTTTTGCCGACGCCGCCTTTGCCGAGCACAATCAGCACGCGGCAATCGAGTAGTTCGGTGAGCATCGCGGATAGTAGGCGACTTGCCGGTTACTTATTAAAGGCGGTCTGCACCTTCGAGCTTCGATGCGCGGCCAGAACAGTGTGCTCCAGCTTTGCAAGGCGTTGCTCGATAGCAATGCGCATCGCCGCGTCGCGTTGGTGATTCGCTTCCAACCTTGCGATGCGATCAGCTTGTTCCTGATTCTTTCTAGTTTCCTTCTGAAGTTCGTTGAGGAGCATCGAGGAGAGCATCGAGTAGCGCACTGATTCGACCTTGCCATCCGGATCGTGGACCACCAGCTCCGGATAGACTTGATCGACTTCTTCGGCGACGAGGCCGTACTGCCTTACACCTTGCTGATCGCCTTTGTAGATGAAGGTCACCGGATGCAGCTTCATCAGGGCGTCGGTCGAGGTCCCCATGTCATGGATGTCGCGCTTGTAGCGAGCAGACGACACTATTATTCCCAGGCGACCGCTGCCGTTAACGACGACATCGCTGCCAGTCACAGAACTGCCCGCGATACCGGCAATGAAGGTCGCGGTCTGTGTGCCCTGCGTGCCGAGTCTAATAGTAGCCGCGTCAGCAGCGACACCGCGGTTGCCGAGATCGATGTTGTTGCTGCCGGTGGTTAGAAAAAAGCCTGCCTGGAAACCAATGGCAGTATTGGATTGGCCGGTCGTGTTCTTGAAGAGGGCTTGGACGCCGTCGGCGGTGTTGAAGTTGGCCGTAGTGTTGTTGTACAGAGCTTGCGCTCCGCTCGCGGTATTCTGGATACCGGTGCTGCTGTTGTAGAGAGTGTTCGCTCCTTGGGCGGTGTTGTTCCTGCCCGAGGTGTTGAATGTCAGCGCTCCAACTCCGGTGGCGGAATTGTTGGCGCCCGTGGTGTTGAACTCAAGGGCGCCCACTCCGGTGGCCGTATTCAAGGAGCCGGTGGTGTTGAATGTGAGGGCTTCTGCTCCGGTGGCGGTATTGTTGGCGCCCGTGGTGTTGTCAAAAAGCGTCTGGAATCCGCTGGCGGTGTTGTCGCCCCCCGAGATGTTGTTAAAAAGCGCGCTGTGTCCGCTGGCGGTGTTGAAGGAGCCGGTGGTGTTGAATGAGAGGGTTTGTGCTCCGGTGGCGGTATTGTCGCCCCCCGAGATGTTGTTAAAAAGCGCGTGGAATCCACTGGCGGTGTTGAAGATGCCAGTGGTGTTGCTCCCGAGCGCAGCGGCTCCGAAGGAAGTGTTGTTGGTGCCGGAGGTGTTGCTCCCGAGCGCACCCGTGCCTCCGGCGGTGTTTCCCATGTCGCTTACGTCGTTGTTGGGCGGCGCACCAGCCCAGCTCGATGCGGCTGCGAGGGTGAGGATCAGGCCGGTGATCGCGATCGCATCCTTCCAAACTCTGTTCATGGCTCCTCCTGATGGCGTTACAGGTTGATTATTCGTCGGCGAATATTCGTCGACTGGCGTCCGCGCCCGCCTGGGTTAGCGCGTGTCCAACAAACCCGGCGAACGGGAACTAAACTATAACGCAGTGCATCATGCCGCCGCATTTGCGATGGGCGCAAACGCCCGCGGCAATGGTTCGTGAGGCAGAAGGTATCCTTCGACTGCGGCAGCCTCCCTCGTTCCAGGATGGAGGAGGGGGAGCGGTGGGCTAGCAGGCGATCCAGCACCCTCACCTACCCGCCGCAAGGCGGCGGGCCTCCTCTCCCGTAAAGTAACGGGAGAGGTATAAGACGGCAGCCCTCGCCTCAGAGTGACAAGGTGTGGCGGACCTACCAGCGGATCAGATTTGCGCCCCAGGTCAGACCGCCGCCGCACGCATTGAGCATCACGAGGCTGTTGTCGTGAATGCGGCCTTGCTCGAGCGCCTCGTCGAGCGCGATTGGCACCGACGCTGCGGAGGTATTGCCGAAGCGATCGATATTGGTGAAGACCTTCTCATGCGGCATCCCGAGCCGATCGGCGACCGCGGAGATGATTCGCAGGTTGGCCTGGTGCGGCACGAACAGATCGATTTCGTCGAGCTTGACGCCGGCGCGATCGGCGACCAGGCGGCTGACTTCTTCCATGCTCTTGACGGCGATTTTGAAAAGCTCGGGACCTTTCATCTGGATTGCGTCATCGGCGCATCGCCGCACTTCGGAATCGATCGTGCTGCGCACTCCGGTGGCGCGGACCGAGAGCAGATGCCAGTGCTCGCCCGAGGAGCGGAGCAGGCTCGAAAGCACGCCGCGATTGCCGTCTTCGCTGACCATCACGACTGCGCCGGCGCCGTCGCCGAACAGCACGGCGGTGCGGCGATCGTTCCAATCGACCATGGTGGAGAGGGCGTCGGCGCCGACGACGAGCACGCGTTTGAAATCGCCGGCGCGCATCTGCGAGTCCGCGACCGAGATCGCGAAGATGAAGCCGGAGCAGGCGGCGGCGACGTCGAAGGCGGGAATCGAGGTGATGCCAAGTTGATGCTGGATCTGGCAGGCGAAAGAGGGAAATGCGTACTCGGAGGAGACGGTACCGACGATGATCGCGTCGAGGTCGGTGGCTTTGAGGCCGGCGCGATCGAGCGCGCTGCGGCTGGCGGCGGTCGCGATTTCGGCGAGCGACTCACCCTGGCGCATCGCATAGCGCTGGTTGATTCCCGTGCGCGACTTGATCCACTCGTCGGAGGTATCCATGTACCGCTCGAGGTCTTTGTTGCTGAGAGCGGTGCGCGGCAGAGCGCGTCCGGTGGCGACAATTCTGGATCCCATACGTGACCCGGTTCGTTATAGTTAAGCGGGCCGGAAGGCCAGCGTAGTGTTGGTGCCGCCAAACCCGAAAGAGTTATTGAGCGCGATGCGGACCTTACAGGGACGCGCCTGGTTAGGCACGTAGTCGAGATCGCACTCCGGGTCAGGTGATTCCTGGTTGATGGTCGGCGGCAACATCCCGCGATCGACCGCGAGGATCGTGTACACGGACTCGATTGCGCCGGCGGCGCCGAGGGTGTGTCCGGTCATTGATTTGGTCGAGCTCACCGCGACTTTGGCGGCGCGCTCGCCGAAGACTCGTTTCACGGCCTGGGTCTCGGCGAGATCGCCCTGGGGCGTCGAGGTGCCGTGCGCGTTGATGTAATCGACTTCGTTGGGATCGAGGTCGCTGTCCTCGAGGCACATGCGGATACATTTGGCGGCGCCGCGGCCTTCGGGCGAGGGCGAAGTGATGTGATAGGCGTCGCTGTTGGCGGCATAGCCGCAAATCTCGGCGAGAATCCTTGCGCCGCGCTTGATCGCGGACTCGCGCTCCTCGAGGATCAGGGCGGCGGCGCCCTCGGACATCACGAAGCCATCGCGCTCCTTGTCGAACGGACGGCTGGCTTTTTCGGGAGCGTCGTTGCGGGTCGATAACGCGCGCATCGCGATGAATCCGCCGACGCCGAGCGAAGTGAGCGCGGCCTCGGTGCCGCCGGTGATCGCGGCGTCGAGATAGCCGAGGCGAATCATGCGGTAAGCCTCGCCGATCGCGTGGCTGCCCGAGGCGCAGGCGCTGGTGGTGGTGAGGTTCACGCCGCGCGCGCCGTACCGAATCGAGATTTGGCCGGGTGCGAGGTTGCCGATCAACTTGGGGATAAAAAATGGGGTGACGTGGCGCAGCCCACTCTCGAGATAGATGTGGTGGTACTCCTCGATGGTGCAGAGGCCGCCGATACCGACGCCGATCAGGACGCCGACGTTGTCGGCATTTTCCTCGGTGATCTTGAAGGCGGACTGCTGCATCGCCTGTTCGGCGGACGCGACCGCATACTGGATGAACAGGTCCATCTTTTTGATGTCGCGTTTTTCGATCCAGTCTTCGGCCTTGAAATCTTTGACTTCGCCGGCGATGCGCGCGGGGAACAGGGAGGCGTCGAAGCGGGTGATCGGACCGATGCCCGACTGGCCGGCCATCAGGGCCTGCCAATTTTTTTCTACTCCGGTTCCGAGCGGCGTCACCATTCCCAAGCCGGTGACGACCACGCGGCGATCAAGCATTGGTCTCATCGGACCCCTCATCCACGATAGCGTTGAATTACATAATCTATGAAAATCAGGGCGCGGTCGATATTCATCGCACGGTTACCCACAGGCTCCGCCTTGCATCCAAAGTTGTGCGGATGAAACAATTCAGGCGATGCCGCTAATCAATCCCGCAGACGATCCGTTCGCAAAACTGGCGCAAAATCTGGGCGAACTGGAGATCGTAGTCGGCGAGCGGGCGCGCCCGGCGGTCGCCGAGGTGCGGGAGAAATTGCGCGAGGCGATCGCGTGCCGCGAGCGGGGCGATATGCCGGCGGCGATCATGGCGATTCGCACTGCGATGGAACGACTGGCGGCGCTCGCCAGCGTGCTCGATCCGCAGGAGGGCGCGATGATGCGGTTTATCGCGGAGCGCTTCACGCAGGCGCTCGGCACGGGCGACAAGGGCGATGCGAAAACCGTGGTCGATGTGATGCGGCGGAAAGCGGGCGATACCAGCGACGACGATAAAAAGGATTGGTAATATTTTTCGCGCGGCTGAGTTCGCTCAAGAATTGCGGAGCGGCTTGCGGAATCAGAAACGGGGCGCGACTCGCTTAGCACAAACATCACGGGGACAGGCTGCTGCTTTATACAACTGGCGATTCAACGATCGCCCTCAACAAAAATTTCTGGTGATATCTTGGCGACTGCAGCAAAAATCAATTTGACCAGTCCGGATTCCGACCTCGCCTGCATCAATTCGATTCGCGTGCTCGCGATCGACGCGGTGCAGAAGGCCAACTCGGGGCATCCCGGGATGCCGATGGGGATGGCGCCGGTGGGCTACCTGCTGTTCACGCGCTACATGCGGCACAGCCCGAAGAATCCGGCGTGGTACGGGCGCGACCGATTCGTGCTGTCGGCGGGCCACGGATCGATGCTGCTGTACAGCCTGCTCTATCTCACCGGCTACGACATGACGATGGAGGACATCGAGAATTTTCGCCAGCTCGGGAGCAGAACGCCGGGGCATCCGGAGAATTATCTGACGCCGGGCGTCGAGACCACGACGGGTCCGCTCGGCCAGGGCTTCGGCAACGGAGTCGGGATGGCGATCGCGGCGGCGCATCTTGAGAATCGGTTCGAGCGCGACAAGTCGGGCCTGTTCGATCATCGCATCTTCGGCATCTGCGGCGACGGCGATCTGATGGAAGGGATTTCGAGCGAGGCGGCGTCGATCGCGGGGCATCTCGGGCTCGGCAACATTATCTACATTTACGACGACAATAACGTCACGATCGACGGGCATACGGAACTGACCTTTGACGAGGATGTTTGCAGACGGTTCGATGCGTATGGATGGCATACGCAGCACGTCGAGGATGCGAACGATCTGACGGCGATAAGCAAGGCGATCGAGGCCGGAATCGCGGAGACGAAGCGACCGTCGTTGATTCGAGTGCGATCGATCATTGGATACGGCAGCCCGCATCGGCAGGGTACGTCGGAGGCGCATGGCAAGGCGCTCGGTGTCGAAGAAGTCAAACTGACGAAGCAGTTTTACGGCTGGCCGCTCGAGCCGGCGTTCTACGTGCCGGACGAGGCGCTCGCGAAATTTCGCACATGCGTCGGGCGCGGCGCGCAGCTCGAATCGGAGTGGAACGGCAAATTCGATATCTACGCAAAACAGCATCCGGCGGAAGCGGCTGAATTCAAGGGCATGCTCGCGAAAGAATTGCCGAAGGGCTGGGACGCTGAGTTGCCGGTGTTCACGCCAGCGGACAAACTCGCCACGCGCGAGTCGGCCTCGAAGGCGGAGGCCGCGATCACGGCGAAGGTGTGGAATCTCTTTGGCGGCGCGGCCGACTTGAACGAGTCAACGTTCACCGACGTCAAGGGCGGCGGCGATTTCGAGCGCGGTGAATATGGCGGGCGCAATCTACATTTCGGGATTCGCGAGCACGGGATGTGCGCGATCCTGAATGGCATCGCGCTACACGGCGGATTCATCCCGTACGGATCGAGCTTTCTGTGCTTCACGGATTATTGCCGTCCGTCGATTCGGCTGGCGGCGCTGATGCAACTTCACGTCGTGTTCGTGTTCACGCATGATTCGATCGGACTCGGCGAAGACGGCCCGACGCATCAGCCAGTCGAGCATCTGGCGGCGCTGCGCGCGATCCCGCATCTCACGGTGATACGGCCGGGCGACGCGAACGAAGCGGTCGAGGCGTGGCGCACGAGCATGACGCATACGCACGGCCCGGTGATGCTGGTGTTGTCGCGGCAGAAGATGCCCACGCTCGATCGCACCAAATTTGCGCCCGCGGCCGGCGCGCGCCGCGGCGGATACGTGCTCGGCGAGACCGCGGGCAAAACGCCGGAGATCATCCTGATGTCCACCGGGTCGGAGTTGTCGCTGATAGTCGATGCGAAAGCGAAGCTCGAAGAAAAGGGCAAAGCCGTGCGCGTCGTCAGCATGCCGAGCATGGAAATTTTCGAGCAGCAGGACCAGGCGTATCGCGATGTTGTGCTGCCGCCGAATATTCGGCGCCGGCTCGCGGTGGAAGCGGCGGTGGCGATGTCGTGGTATCAGTGGGTCGGGCCGGAGGGCGACATCATCGGCATGACGACGTTTGGTGCGTCGGGCAAGTACGAAGATTTGGAAAAGCACTTCGGCTTCACGGTCGAGAACGTGGTGGATCGCGCGCTGAAAGTACTCGCGCGCTGACGTGAAGGGGAATGGCTGAGCGGAAGATCATCGTTTTGAACGACGCCGGCGAGTTGTACGTGCGCGCCGCCGAGGAAATCGCGCACATCGCGGGCGAATCGATCTGCACGCATGGCGAATTTTCGATTTGCCTGTCGGGCGGATTGACGCCGGCTGCGACTTACGAATTGCTCGCGACGCGGTTTCATCTGAGCGTGGATTGGAAAGAGCTGCAATTTTTCTGGGGCGACGAGCGATGTGTTCCGCCGGACGATCCGGAAAGCAATTTCGCGATGGTTAATCGCACGATGCTGAGCAAGCTTGGGCTGAGATCCGAGCAGGTGCATCGGATGCGCGGCGAGGACGATCCGGCGAACGCGGCGCGCGCGTACGAAGAGGAATTGCGCAGCCACTTCGGCGTCGGCGAGGGCGAGTTTCCGCGTTTCGATCTGATCCTGCTGGGATTGGGCGACAATCGCCACACCGCGTCACTGTTCCCCGGCGACGCGGCGATTCACGAGACGCAGCGGCTGGTGGCGGCGGTCGAGGTGGACGCGGTCCCGCGGCGACGGCTGACGCTCACACCGCCGGTGATCAACCACGCGCAGCGGGTGATGTTCCTGGTGGCGGGGCAGAACAAGGCGGCGGCGGTGAAGGACGTGCTCGAGGGTCCGTGCGATGCGGACAAGTATCCAGCACAGATCGTCGCGCCGCTTAACGGCGAGGTGATCTGGATGCTCGATAAGGCCGCCGCGAGCCTGCTGGCAAATCGCTGATCGAAAGATAAGATAAGAGTCCGAAACCCCTCACGGGTTTCGGGCTTCCTGGGTACGATAAGATGCGCGCTACGCGCTGTTAGTAGCGATACCAAAGCCGCAGCATTGATGACGCCTCGCGTTACAAGGATGCGCGCTACGCGCTGCTAGAAGGAGATATCAGGAGGCGGCACACGGGCGTCGATGCTTCGATTCATACTGCGGCATTTCACCGCGTTACTGGTCATCACGGCGCTCGCAGCGTGGGCGCTGTTCTACGTACCGCGAAGTCCCTCGTGGGCGGTTCTCCGCGCGAAGCAGGCGATTGACGCGCGCGACGGTCCGGCCGCCGCCGAGTACGTCGATTTCGAGAGCGTGGTGAAGCACGCGGCGTACGAAATGATCGAGAAGAAAGGCAGCAGCAATCCGTTCGGCTCGATCGTAGGGCGGGCGGCAGTAGATTTTCTGATCAAGCCGATGGCGCAAGTGGCGCAGGCGTGGGCAATTCGCGAGGTCAATACCGGCGCGAAGGAAGTGCAGATGCCGGCGGTGGCGGTGGCGGGATCGATCGTGCTGCTGCATCGGAGCGGCGACACCGCATACACCAACTTCACCGATCACAAAGGGCAGGTCTGGGAAATTCATCTGGCGCGGCAGTCCGACGGCTATTGGCGGGTGATCGAGGTGAAGGACATCAACCAACTACTCGAGAAATTGCAGCGCGAGCAGCAGAAGCAATTGGGCAGGCCGTAGGGCGTAAGGACGACCAACCACTGCCGAGGTCGCGGAACGCGACGAGGCAGGTTAGGGTGCCGGATTGCAAGCTATCGCAACTGGTTGCTTTCGATTTTCGGATACCGCCGGAGTAACCTTCCGCGAGTGTGCAAAAATGGTCGGCATTGAAGAAGGATCGTAAATACCGGCGCAACTGCACCAGCATACGATCCTGCACCCTCACCTACCCGCCGCAGCGGCGGGCCTCCTCTCCCGTAAAATAACGGGCGAGGTATAAGGCCGCAGCCTCCGCCTCAGAATGATAACGCCCTCTCCCGTAACGTAACGGGCGAGGTATCAGAGTGCGGCGCGCGATCTGATGCGAGCAGGGGTGGAGCGGGCGAGGTATCAGGACGACGATCGCGCACCCTCGCCTCGATTGGAATGACAACGCACGTGCCGCGCGTGCATCAGCACCATCACCGCTCATCAGTACGGAACGGACGAGATGGCTCAAAGAGGGGCTGCGTTTACTTGGCTGGTCGCGACAGGTACAATGAAGTTCGCGCGGCGGCCTCCCAGCGGCTCAGCCGCGCGCCTTTACTATCGCCCATAAAAAATGAGACGGCAGGACATCCGAAATCTAGCGATCGTCGCACACGTCGATCACGGTAAAACTACCTTAGTCGATGCGATGCTGCGTCAATCGGGCGTTTTTCGCGCCAATGAGCAGATGATCGATCGGGTGATGGACTCGAACGCGCTGGAGCGCGAACGCGGCATCACGATCATGGCTAAGAACACCTCGATTCTATGGGGTGAGACGCGCATCAATATCGTCGATACGCCGGGGCATTCGGATTTCGGCGGCGAGGTCGAACGCACGCTCTCGATGGTGGACGGAATTCTGCTGCTGGTCGATGCGTGTGAAGGGCCGCTGCCGCAGACGCGATTCGTGCTGAAGAAAGCGCTGGAACTGAACCTGCCGGCGATTTTGTGCATCAATAAGATCGATCGCTCGGATGCGCGCGCGCCGGAAGTGCTCGACGAAGTCTATGACTTGTTCATCGATCTTGGCGCGAATGAAAATCAGCTCGACTTCCCGGTTTTGTACACCCAGGCACGCGCCGGCACTGCCGCGGTGAGGCTGGACGTGCCGAGTGAGAATCTTATCCCGCTGTTCGACGGAATCGTGGCGCATCTGCCCGGGCCGGAAGTCGATCCCGACGCGACGCTGCAATTCCAGGTCAATAATATCGATTACGACGACTACGTCGGGCGGCTCGCGGTGGGGCGGATAATCGCGGGCTCGATGACGGCGGCGCAGAATTATTCGCTCTGCCGGCGCGACGGCAAGACAGTCGCGTGCAAGGTCGCACATATCTACAGCTGGCAGGGACTCAAGCGCGTCGAGGTCGAGACGGCGCGCGCCGGCGAAATCGTGATCGTCGCGGGCGTCGAGGATATCGCGATCGGCGAGACGATCGCGGACCTCGAGAATCCGCGGCCGCTGCCGCCGATCCGAATCGACGAGCCGACGGTCGCGATGACGTTCTCGGTGAACAATTCGCCGTGGGCGGGACGCGAGGGCGACTTCGTGACGTCGCGCAAGCTCGGCGAGCGAATCGAGTTCGAGGCGCGGCGCAACGTGAGCACGCGGGTCGAGCAAATCTCGCCGGATTCGTGGCGGGTGATGGGGCGCGGCGAATTGCAGCTTGCGGTGATTGTCGAGACGATGCGCCGCGAAGGCTACGAGATGCAGGTCTCGAAGCCGACCGTCATCACCAAGCAGGCCGGCGGGCAGGTGCTCGAGCCGATGGAGATGCTGGTGATCGACATCCCGGCGGAATGTATCGGCGTGGTCACGCAGATGCTGTCTTCGCGCAAGGGCAAGATGCGCACGATGGTCACTCATGCGAGCAGCCGGGTGCGGCTGGAGTACGATATTCCGGCGCGCGGGCTGATCGGATTTCGCGGCAGGTTCCTCGAGAACACGCGCGGCAACGGGCTGATGCATACGCTGTTCAACGGCTACGGGCCGTGGAACGGCCCGATTCGATCGCGGGCAAATGGCGCGATGATTTCGGATCGGGAAGGGGCCACGACTGCCTACGCGATTTTCCATCTGCAGGAACGTGGGATATTTTTTGTGGGGCCGGGCGAGCCGGTTTATGAGGGAATGATCGTCGGCGAATATGCGCGTGAGATTAATCTGCCGGTCAACGTGTGCCGCGAGAAAAAGCTCACCAACATGCGCGCATCGGGGCACGACGAAGCGGTGCGAATCTCGCCGGCGCGGGTGCCGACGCTGGACGCGGCATTGGAATGGATCGACGAAGAGGAACTGGTCGAGGTCACGCCCAAATCAGTTCGGCTGCGTAATCGGGTGCTCAAGACCGCGGTCCGCAACAAGCATCGGATGGGCTTTACCGACGCGCCGCCGGCAGAGATGGCTGGGAGCGACTGACAGGATCGCGAGTTCGAACTGCGCCGCATCCGGCGCGGGAATCGCGTCAGGGCAACCATGAGATTCGCCCGAATCGCCTCGATTCTCGCGCTGATTCTACTTCTACTGATCACCGGTTCGATCGTGCTGATTGCCTACAATCAGCCACGCGTGATCGCGTTCGTACTCGCCTCGATCAATCGCCGCACCGGGGTCAATATTGTTCCGCGCAGTTCGTCGATAACCTTCAGCAATCACCTGGTGGTGGTCCTCGATGAGCCGGAAATAACCGCGAAAGGCCGGCCCACGATCAAGCTCAAGACGCTGCGCGCGAGCGTCGGCTATCATTCGCTGCTCACCCAAACGGGCCTGCCGCTTTACGGCCTGCGAGCGCTGAATCCCGAAGTTATCCTGCCGGTAGAGTCGGCGGAAACCGCGGCGATACCGGTGCCGAAACCGGGCGCTGAGTCGGTCGCTGCGATTCGGGAAGCGCTGCAGACGCTCGGGCGGATCGCGTGGCGGGTCGAGGTGATCGAGGCGACCGTTCGTTACGCCGACGGCCATCCGCTAATCGAGCATCTGGGAGTGGTGGCATTTCACAAGCGCAGAAATCCGGGGCAATGGAGCCTCAGTTTCGATACGAGGATTAGCGGCGGCCCGGTTGCGGGTTCGAACGCGGCGGGAAAATTCACCATCGATGCGTTCCCGCAGACGCCGCCGGTGGCATTCGGGCGCGGTCAAATCTGGACCTGGAACGTGCCGCTCAAGCATCTCGAGGCCCAGGGAATCGAGCTGGTCGGCGGCCTGCAGGGTCATCTCAAGTTCTCGATCAAGGATGATGGTTCTCTGATCGGCGCGGTGCAGGCCGGCGGCGCCGACCTGACTCTGAAGGGCCAGGGATTGTCCACGCCGATCAAGCTTGGCGACTACACGCTGCAGACGGCGCTCAGCTTTTCCAACGGCCTGCTCGCCTTCAACCAGCTCATCCTGAAGCACGTGGATCGGCCGCTGGTCTCGGCGGAGACGGAAGTGGTCGAACCGTTCAGCCTGAATCCGGAGATCGGCGTCAAGGTCGGCGGCTTTCGCCTCGATGCGTCGGGGCTCAAGCAGAAGCTGCTCCTGGTGCGGCGTTTGCCGACCGAAGTTGAAGCGATGCTGAAGCGGCTCCGGCCGGGCGCCGTGAGCATCGGCGCGGTGACGCTCAGCGCATCGCTCGACAAGATCAAGACGACGCCCTTGAAGGCGCTGCGCGAGAACCTGGTCGTCAGCGCGCAGATCGAGAGCGCCGGCTTCACGCTGCCCGAAGATTTGAAGCTGCCGAGCGTCGAGCAGCTTGGCGCGCAGCTTCATTTCGAAAAGGGCGTGCTGACGATCGCGCAGGGCGGCGCGAAGCTTGGCAACTCGTCGATCCATGAAGTGACGGCGCGCGTTGATTTGGCGAACGGCGTCGAGGGGGCGAAATACGAAGCTGGGCTCGCGATCGACGCGGACCTCGGCGATCTGTCGCCGGCAATTTTCAACGCGATGCAGCAGTACAAACTCGACTGGCGCGAGCATATCCAGCGCGTCGGCGGCCGTATCGATATTGGCGCGACTGCGTCGGGCGCTCTCAGCGCGAACAACATGACGCCGCCGTCGGATTATCGCGTCGTCGTGACGCCCAAAGGCGCGCAAGTCGCGGTCAAGGGACCGCCGGGCCCGTTTCATCTGAGCCGCGGCATGGTCGCGATCACGCCGGATCGGATCAGATTCGAGGATCTGATGCTGGCGATCACCGGCGGAGATGCGGTGCTGAATGGCGCGGTCAGTTCGTTCAGGGAGGGCGTCGAGATGCACGATCTGACGCTCGACCTGCATCAGTTCCCGTCCGATCTATGGCTGTCGCTGCTGGTGGATCCAAGCGATCTTGCGTTGCATGGGCCGATCGGTGGCCGCGTGATCCTGAACACCGCGCGAAAGGATCCCAAGGTGATTCTGCCGGCGGGCAAGCTGACGCTCACCAAGGGCGACGTGCAGTTCAATTTTTTGCGCGCGCCGATCGAGGTGCAGGGCGCCACGGTCACGATGGATCGCAAGACGCTGGTGCTGTCGATGCCCGGATCGCTACTCGATAAGCAGCCGATCGATTTCACAATCACCGTGCCCGATTTCCGCAATCCTTCGCTTCAAATCGTCGCGGTCGTTCAGAAGCTCAATTTTGAAGTGATGAAGTTCATTCGGATGCCGTGGTCGCCGTCCACCACGCCGGTCAATTTCCCGCTGCCCTCGAGCGGGCATATCGAGGCGCGCTTCGGCAATCTCGCGGCGTTTGAGATGTCGGATATCAAGACCGACTTTTATCGCAAGCCGAGCGGGGACTGGAGCGTTTACAATTTCAGCGCGAACGCCTACTCGGGAACAATGAAGCTGGACCTGATCGGCCGCGCGCAGGACAACTGGGTCCATCTGAACGGCAGCATGACCGACGCCGATCCGGCGCCGCTGTTCATGCTCGGCGGCAAGATCGAACGCTCGCCGCTGCTCGGACGGATGTCGATCGGCGCCGATCTGTGGGCCAATACTGACACCGATTTCTACAACACGATGGCGGGCGACGTTTCGCTCACCGTGCGCGACGGCACGCTCGACAAGTTCACGCTGCTATCGCGCCTGCTGAGTTTTATCGACATCAAGAATTGGCTCACCGCGCAAATTCCCGATCCGCGCATCACCGGGGTGCCGTTCAAAACCCTGCTGGCGGATTTCAGGGGCAGCGGGGGCGTCTTTTCCACCGATAATTTCATCCTGCATGGACCGGTGATGGACATCACAGCGACCGGCAGCATCCGATTCTCGGACAGCACGCTGGATATGCAGGTCGGCATGTTTCCGTTCGACACGGTGGACTGGGTGCTGAACAAGATACCGCTGATTGGCGAGCGGGTCGGCTCGGGCACCGGCAAACTGGTGGCGGCGTACTTCCAGGTGCAAGGGCCAATCGGCGACCCGTCGATCACGCCGAAGCCGATCACGTCGGTGGCGGAGTTCGTGATGAAGGCGCTCGGGATGCCGATCAACATCATTCGTCCCCACACGATCAAGTGAGCGCGCGCCGACCGACGCTGATCGTATTTTGCCGCGAGCCGATTCCCAATCACGCCAAGACGCGCCTCATCGGCAAGATCAGCGCGAATGCGGCGGCGGCGCTGGCCGACGCATTCATCCACGATGCGCTCGCCAAGGCGATCGCGATCAAGCCGGGGCGATTGGTGATCGCGGGCAGCGCACCCGAAGCTGCTCTTCGCAGCAAATACTTCACGAATCTCGCCAAACGATTCGGCGTTGAATTGATCGATCAGGGCGGTGGATCGCTCGGAATGCGGATGGCGCGCGCGCTCGAGCGATACGCGCCGGATGGTGCGTTGCTGATCGGCGCCGACATGCCCTCGCTCCCCGCGAGATTGCTCAAGCGAAGCTTCGACTTGCTGCGCGCTAATCGCGTGGTGATTGCGCCCAGCATGGACGGCGGCTACTACGCGGTCGGCGTGCGCGGCGCGATTCCGCCGATCTTCGCGGGTATCCGATGGGGCAGCGGCGGCGTGCTCGCGGAGACGATCGCGCGGCTGGAGAATGCGCGCGTCGATTTTGCGCTGGGGCCCGCATGGTACGACATCGATCGCTGGAGCGACGTGATGCTGCTCGGCGCGCATCTTCGATTGATGCCGCGATCGAGCAGGTTGCCCTGTCCGCAGACCGTTTCGGTATTGAAGCGGCTTGGAGTACTGCGCGATGATCGCTACAGTACCTCGACGCGCGCCAAACGGATTTCCGATCGATGATCGAGCTGACTCTTTACACGCGGCGGGATTGCGAACTGTGCCACGAGATGGAGCGCGTCATCGCGGCCGAGATGCCGAAGTTCGCGGCGAGAATTTCGCGAATCGAAATTGACGGCGACGCCGAACTCGAGGCGCGCTATGGAATCGAAGTGCCGGTGCTGCTGGTGAACGATCGGAAAGCGTTCAAGTATCGATGCACCGCGAAGGAACTGCGCCAGCGCCTGCTGCGCGAAGTTCGCGGTTGAAGAGGCGCGCCGCCGATGCCGACTCGCACGCAGCGTCCGCTGAGAGCGATCCTGGTTACCGCCAGCGGCGAAGAGCAGGCGCGCTCGATCGCGCGCATCCTGGTCGGCGAACGGCTTGCGGCGTGCGTGAATATCGTCGGGCCGATTCGTTCGGTCTATCGATGGCGCGACGCAGTCGAGGACGAACCCGAGTACCTGCTGGTGATCAAGACGCGCGCGATGCTTTACGGCAAAGTGGAACGGCGCGTGCGCGAATTGCACACCTATGAGGTTCCCGAGGTGCTCGCGCTGAAGATCGAGCGCGGCTCGCCGCCGTACGTGAATTGGCTGCTCGAATCGACCGGGCCGGCCGTGCGGACCGCGGCAAAATCGCGCAAGCAAACGTCGAAACGAAGTTCCACGCGCGCCGCCGGCAAAACGAAATGATCAGAATTGCGATTTCAGGCGCGGGCGCGATCGCCGAGCGCGCGCATATCCCGGCGCTGAAATCGGTGCGCGGTGCGCAAATCGTCGCGCTCCAGAGCCGCACCATCGAAAAGGCCGAGCGCGTCGCGACTTCGCTATGGCCCAACGGCGGCGCGCGGCCAAACGTCTATGCGAATTACGATCAGATGCTCGCGCGCGAGAAGCCCGACGCGGTTTGCGTGTTCACGCCCAACCGGTTGCATCGCGAGTTCACGGTGAAGGCGTTCGAGGCCGGCGCGCACGTGTTGGTCGAGAAGCCGATGGCGGCGACGGTTGCCGACGCGCGCAAAATGATCGATGCGTCGGTCGCGGCCAAGCGGGTGCTGATGGTCGCGATGCAGCGGCGGTACGGCGGCCTCGAGCGGGCAATCAAGCAGGCGGTCGAGAATGGTGCGATCGGCGCGCCGAATTTTATTCGCGCGCGCTTGTCGCATGGCGGGCCGCAATTGTGGGCGCCGGGACAGACCTGGTTTACCACCGCGGCGGAAGCCGGCGGCGGCGCGATGCTGGATCTCGGCGTGCACGTTGCGGATCTGGCGATTTGGTTCATCGGCGAAGTGGAGTCGGTGTCGGGACAGGTCGGCACGCTCGCCAAGGCGATCGAGGTGGACGACACGGGCGTGATGATATTGCATTTCAGGTCGGGCGCGATCGGCGTGATCGAGGCGAGTTGGAGCAGCATGCCGCCGCTGTCGGCGATCGAGATTTATGGCGCCGGCGGCAGGATAATGGCCGGTTATCCGCGCATGGATATCGCAATTCAAAAGGCCGATGGCAGCGCGGCGCCGGGATATTCGCGCGACGAAGTGATGAAGCAATTCGACCCGGCCGACTTGCTCGCGCCGTTTCGCGAACTGGCGGCGAATTTCGTCGCGGCGATCGAGGGCAGGGCGACGCCGTTCCCGGACGGAACCGACGGACTGCGGGCAATTGAAACCGTGGAAGCGTGCTATCGGTCGGCGCGGAGCGGCCAGCGGATCAAGCTTCCGCTGGAATGACTCGCGGCGTCGAATCGCGCAAAGTTGAACGCTGGATGTTTCGCGAATCGATAAAAAAAATGGCGGCCTACGTGCCGGGCGAACAGCCGCGTCCGGGACAGCGCGTGATCAAGCTCAACACCAACGAGAACCCGTATCCGCCGTCGCCGCGCGTGCGCCGTGCGGTCGCGGCAGCGGTGTCCGGAACGGCGCTGCGTCTTTATCCAGCGCCGCGCGCGGATGAATTCGTCGCGAGTGCGGCGCGTCTCTACTCGATTCCGCAGAAGATGATCATCGCCGGCAACGGCTCCGACGAACTGCTCGCGATGATTTTTCGTGCGACGCTCGGCGCAGGCGACACGGTCGCGTACGCGGTGCCGACCTATTCGCTGTACGACACGCTCGCGCTGGTGCAGGAGGCGCGGATACTTCATTTTCCGCTCGGCGCCGATTTCGAACTGCCGCTCGAGGCGATCGCTCAAGCGCGCGCGAAGCTGACGATCGTGTGCAATCCCAATTCGCCGTCGGGCACGCTCACGCCGGCGCGGAAGATCGCGGCGCTCGCGAAGCAGCTTGACGATCGCTTGCTGGTGATCGACGAAGCCTATGTTGATTTCGCCGAGGAGAATGCGCTGCCGCTCCTGAAACGTCATCGGAACCTGGTGATTCTGCGCACGCTCTCGAAGTCGTACTCGCTGGCGGGGATGCGGCTCGGGCTCTGCTTCGCGCATCCGCGGGCGATCAACGCGTTGATGAAAGTGAAGGATTCGTACAATTTGAGCCGGGTGGCGTTGGCTGCGGGCGCCGAGGCGCTCAAGGATTCGGCGTGGATGCGCAAAAACGTCGAGAAGGTCAAGCGCACGCGATCGGTCACCGAGGCGGCGCTCCGCAAGCTCGGCTTCGTTGTGACGCCGTCGCAGGCGAATTTCGTGCTCGCGCGGATGCCCGGGAAAAACATGGCGCCGGTGACGAGAGGGCTCCGCCGCGCGGGCATCCTGGTTCGTCATTTCCCGACGCCGCTGCTCCGCGACGCGCTCAGAATTTCGATCGGCACGCCAGCCGAGATGAAGGCGCTGTTTGCGGCGCTGGAGCCGCTCATCAAGCAATCGACGGCGAAGCGGCGTTCGCCCGCATGAGGCGTGTCTAGTTCGATGGCCGCGCTGAAGCGCCTGTTCGGCGGTTTCCGCAAAGCTAAGGGCCGGGCGAAGGCTGAATCGGAAGCGGAAGCCGCGATCCAGTGGGTCATTGCCGGTCTCGGCAATCCCGGCGAACCGTATGCGCGCACGCGGCACAACGCCGGGTTCATGACGATCGATCGGATCGCGAAAGCGAATCGCGTCGAGCTGAATCGGCGGAGGTTCAAGGGACTGACCGCAGAGGTCATCCTGGCCGCGCAGCGAACGATGCTCGTCAAACCGCAGACCTTCTACAATCTGAGCGGAGAGTGCCTCGCCGATCTGCTCGGATACTTCAAAGTTCCGGCCGAGCGGTTGATCGTGGTGCACGACGAACTCGATATTGAGGCGGGACGTCTCAGGTTGAAGCGCGGCGGCAGCGACGCCGGCAATCGCGGCGTCAGATCGGTCGCGGAGGCGCTGGGCACGCCGGATTTCATCCGGATCCGGATCGGACTCGGACGTCCGCCGGGAGACGAGCAGAGCAAGGATTACCTGCTCAGGCCGCTGGCGGCGGCGGAACGGGAGGCCTTCGCGCCCAATCTGGATCGCGCGGCGGGTGCTGCGATGGAAATAATCGAAAGCGGACTGGAGCGTGCGATGAACCGCTATAACCAGCGGCTTTGACAGTTTGTGCCGCGCGGCACAACTGTGCTAACAAAATGATTATAAACCTAATCAATGTGTTGACATCGAGGCTGCGCTTGATAAGACACGATCTGACGAGGGAAGCCCGGCGCGAGCGGCGGATGGGATCTGGTTCTAGCTGAACGAGCGCAGACGCGAGTTGGGATGGGCCAGCAGTTGGGAGGCCGCTCGAATGCGCGGGCCCGGAAGTTTTACGAAAGGGGACCGCGCAATGGAAACCGAGAAATCGCGATTCAAGACTACAAGCACCGCGCTACGCTTTTTTTTTCGGGTGCGCGAACTGGTGCACGGCGGGTGCGCGCAGCGCCTGCGGCCTCGAGAACTGCCGTCGGTGGCGGGATTCGCGGCCCGCAGCGCGATCGACGATTATCACAGTATCGGCTGGTGCATGCGGGGGCTGGACGAATTGCAGTTATGGCTGCTGAGTGAACTCTACGGGCCGACCAGTTTTGGCGTGCGGCGGCGAACCTACGCCGAGGCCTCCGAGGCCGGCCGGATTGAGTTTCGGGAGTTCGGAATCGGACGGCGCCGGATGGCGCTGGTTCATCGGCTGGCGATCTAAAGCGTAAGCCAGCGGCTGCGCGAGTTGGGAATGATTCCATCGGAACGAACGACGAGTGAGCCGCGCATCCGGCGGCGGATGAGGATTCAGGAGCGGCGTCCGGCGCATCAGCCGGCGCAACTCAGCTCGTAGCGAAATCGGCGAATCGCGGCGCATTGCTATTCCGGTGCGCGGCCTAAATCCTGTACGCTGAAAAATGGCGCAGGCGAACAGGATCGGCGGAATAGCAGGTGGACGAAGCTCAAGCGAAAGAACATGCCGCGGCGCTCTCGGCGGGAGCGGTGGAAGTCATCTCGGCGGCTGAAATGGCGGCGAAAGTCGCGCTCGGCCGGCCGCTTAGAATCAAGCTCGGGATGGATCCGACCGCGCCGGACCTGCATCTTGGCCACAGCCTGACGCTCAAGAAATTGCGCGACTTCCAGGACGCCGGTCATACCGTGATTTTCCTGGTGGGCGATTTCACCGCGATGATCGGCGATCCGACCGGGCGATCCGAGACTCGCAAGCCGCTCACGCGCGAGCAGATCTCGCAGAACGCCGAGACCTATCGTTCGCAGGCATTTCGGATACTCGATCCGGACCGGACCGAGGTGCGCTTCAACAGCGAATGGATGAACGAACTCAGCATCCGGCAACTGATCGAGATCGAGGCGAAGGTTAGCGTCGCGCGATTGCTCGAGCGCGACGATTTCGAGAAGCGCCTTAAGAATGAAGAGCCGCTTTTTCTGCACGAGCTGCTGTATCCGGTGATACAGGGATACGATTCGGTCGCGCTCGAGGCGGACCTCGAAATCGGCGGCACCGATCAGAAGTTCAACATGCTCGTCGGCCGCGAGTTGCAGCGGCATTTCGGCCAGCCGCCGCAGATCGTCATGACGATGCCGCTGCTCGAGGGGCTCGACGGCGTGCGCAAGATGTCGAAGTCGCTGGGCAACTACGTCGGGCTGACCGACGAACCGGCGGACATGTACGGCAAGCTGATGTCGTTGCCGGACAAAATGACTGCAAAATATTTCCAGTTGCTGACGAGGTCCGGCGCGCAGGAAATCGCGGATATCAAATCCGGTGCAATCCATCCGATGGAAGCGAAGAAGCGCCTCGCGCGGATGATCGTCGGCGAGTACCACGGCGAGCAGGCGGCGGCGCGCGCGCAGCAATACTTCGAGAGCAAGCATCAGCGCCGCGAAATTCCCGACGGCGTGCAGGTGTATCGAATCGAGCGGGATTTATGGATTTGCGAGCTGATGAAGCAGCTCAACTTCACGCCGTCCACCAGCGAGGCGCGCCGGCTCGTGAGCCAGGGCGCGGTGCGCGTCGACGGGCAGACGATCAGCGACGCGAATTTTCGATTCGTGCCCGGCGAGCATAAGGTGATCGAGGTCGGGAAGCGGCGGGTGGCGCGAATCGAGCCCTGAGCGCCGCGGCGCGAGGGATCGTTCAGTCCTTCTTGTCTGCTTCGGCTTGCGCGACGGCGTCGCGCAGCTTCGTCATCGTGCGCGCGAGCGCCTTGGTGTAGCGTTGCTTGGTCCAGCTCTCCTTGGTGCGCATCTTGAGCCAGCCGAGCTTGACGGCGTCGGGCTTGTTGCCCATCTCGCCGGTCGAGACTTCGATGATGGCGCGCTCTTCGACGCTCAAGCTGTCGAGCAACTCGCGTTTCAGGCCTTGCAGAAATCCTGACTTGAGGTCGATATCGATCTTGACAGTCATCGCGCCATCAAGGGTAAGCGTAGTCGATTGACCGCGGCGCCTCAACGGCTTGACTTTCGAAATCGGTGGTAGATAGTCGCGAACTGGAGAGAGGGAAACATCATGCAGCATTTCAAAGTCGAACAGCACGACAATGTCCAGGTCTGGACGATGCACAATCCGCCGATGAACTACATGACGGGGCCGATGTCGCGGGAACTGCTCGAACTGATCGGCAAGGCGGAGGACGACGCAAATACCCGCGCGATCATCCTGACCGGCGGTATCGACGGCAAGTTCATCACCCACTACAGCGTGGACGAGCTGGCGGCGATGGCGGCCGATCCGGCGGCGTGCGCGCAGAGCTTTCCGCAGTTGTCCGAGGGATTTCATCGGATGCTCGATCGAATCATGCTGATGCCGAAGGCGGTGATTGCCGCGATCAACGGCGACTGCATGGGCGGCGGATACGAGCTGGCGCTGGCGTGCGATTTTCGCCTCGCGGCGGACGGGCCGTATCAGATCGGATTGCCGGAGTCGGTGCTCGGGATATTGCCCGGCGGCGGCGGAACGCAGCGGCTGCCGCGGTTGATCGGGCGGGGACGGGCGCTCGAGGTGATGCTGTTCGGCAATGTCTATCATCCGCGCGACGCTCTCGCGATGGGGATGGTGAATCGAATGCTGCCGCCGGAGACGCTGATGCCGTTTGCGATGGGTTGGGCGCGGACGCTGGCCAAACGGCCGCCGCGCTCGATTGCGGCAATCAAGCGGGCGGTCTATCTGGGCGCCGATCGCGATCTCGAATCCGGACTTTACATCGAGCGGATGGAGATGACGCAGGTGATGTGCTCGGAGGACGCGCGCATTATGATGAACGCGTACAACGATGCGGTTGCGCGCGATCCGATGATCGCGCGCAGCGACTTCCTGAACGGCCATGGAGTACCGGCCGCGAAGGGCCGGTAATCACCAAGCCTATTCCTCTTCGACCGCCTGGCGGATCGCGTTGAGGATAAAAATGAACTGGCTCGGCGCGGTGACGCGGCCGAGCAGGTTCACCTTTTGCAGCACCTTCAATTCCTGATCGGTCACTTTGTGACGAGCGAGGATACCGCGATTGTCGGTGAACTTGCGCCAGGCGTTTTCGGGCCGTTTGGACGGGGACGCGTCGCGCCGCAGCCCCACCAGATCTTCAGCTTCGGGATGAGTAAGGAGAAATAGCCGCTGCTTGTCGAGATCGAGGGTGTCGGCGAGCCGCGACAGCAGCGACAGCGACGGACGGCGCCGTCCGTTTTCGAGATAGGCCACGTGGCTGGCTTTCACGCCAAGTTTGCGAGCGAGTTCGCGCTGGGTGAGGGCAAAAGCTTCTCGCCGCTGTTTCAGCACCGGTCCCAAGGTCTCTTTTTTCATAAATCCTACTCTGCCAAGTACACGTGGTTAGATTGATGGATCATCCAGACGGATGCCGAGCGACTCGCGCCCGCGATGTTAGAAAGATCGTTACGCCAACGAAGACAATTAAAGATAACTAATAGTGTACGGGTTCCGGGCCTATCAGCGCAAGTGCACTATATCACATGCTTCAACGAGCGTTTGCGTGCACATTGTGACTGTGTTAGTTGCACATTCAGTTAACAAGCGCGAATCGCGTGCCTTGCCGGTATGGGGGGGTGGAGTCCAAAAAAGAGGGGCTTCCGCCCCCTGCGCTTTTTTTCAGCACTCAACTTGCCGACGGAGGCGGCAGATGCGGCTTCTGGCAACTCCCGCCACCAACGCAATTCGCACCAGCGCCGAGATAGATGAAGCCCGCCTTGATCGGGAAGAACAGGTAATTGAGCGGCGTGTTGATCGGATCGAAGGACTCCGGCGCTCTTCTCGCCGCGATTTGCTCCTCTTCGAGCTTTTGCTTGGAATCGGTCTCGACGGTTTGAACGCTGGCGAGGCGGCCGTCGGAGCCGAAAACCGCGGCTTTGCCCGAGTCGAGCCAGACGTAACGCAACACGCTCGCGCCGCTGTGATTCGGATCGGGGATGTTGTCCTTCAGATCGGGCTGGCCCATCGCCTGCACGGTCTGATCGGGCGTCATCCCCGTGGCCAGATTTGCGCTGGTCGTCGTGGCGCATGAAGCGGCCATCAACGCGAGCATCATGACGGCCAGGCCTGCGAGAAAATTGCGCGGCATCATAGTGGTGTTCTCCCGTACGTGATCGGAGCTAACACAGGATACCGCCGGCGGCAACCCGCGAGGTTTTTTGCCGGTTGGATACGCCGGACGAGGGCGTGAAAGCCTCGGTCGGCGTGGCATAATGTGATCGCGATGACGGAGAACGAGCTCAATGATCGCCTGTTCGTGTACGGCGCATTGCTCGACGCGGCTGAACGCGCGCGGTTGCTCGGGCGGCCGATCGAAGCGACGCCGGCTCGGCTACTCGGCTACGCCCGGGGGCAAAAGCGGTACTACTTTGTTGCGCGCGTGGCGGGCGCGGCGACTGACGGCGCGATCCTGGAAGGACTGGTTGCGCAGGATTTCGAGATGCTCGATGAATACGAAGACGTGCCGCAGTTGTACACGCGCGAGATGATCGAAGTGATCGCGGCGGACGGCAAGGCGATCGCGTGCTGGATTTATCTGGCCACCGAATGGGCCTGCGCCGAATGAGCGATGCTTCACGCCGAAAACATTGAGTCCCCGACATTCGTCGAACGATCAGCCAGTTTCACCCGGATGCACGATCCCTCGCAGGATAAGGTGATGCACAGAGCGGACGAGATGGCTGAAAAAATTACTTCGCTTCGGACGATGACGGGGGCCGGCTCTGCTCGCCGCGCTTCAAGTTGAACTTATCGATTCGGTACTGCAGCGTGCGATAGCTCAGGCCGAGCATCTTGGCGGCCTTGGCGATCACCCAGTCAGTTTTTTCCATCGCCTGCAGGATCAAATCGCGCTCGAAACTTTCGAAGTTGAGTCCGTCGGGCGGAATCTCGAACTTGTCGCCGCGCTGGCGATCGCCGCTGCGCCCGGGCGTCTTGCGCGACAGCACTTCCTGCGGGAAATCGCGCGGCATGATGGTGTCGCCTTCGCAGAGCAGGATCGCGCGCTCGATCGCGGACTCGAGCTGGCGGACGTTGCCGGGCCATGTGTAGTCGAGCAGGACTTCCATCGCTTCGCGGCTCAAGTCCTTGACGCGGCCTTCGGCCAGATGGCCGAACTTGGCGAGCGCATGATTGGCGAGCAGCGGGATATCGCCGCGGCGATCGCGCAGCGGAGGCAGCGTGACGGTGACGACATTGACGCGATAGTAGAGGTCCTCGCGGAAACGGCCTTCGCCGACTTCTTCGGCGAGGTTGCGGTTGCTGGCCGCGACCAGGCGCACGTCGATGCGAAACGACTCGTTGCCGCCGACGCGGCGCAATTCTTTTTCCTGCAGCACGCGCAGAATCTTGGCCTGCATCCCCTGCGGCAAGTCGGCGATCTCGTCGAGGAAGAGGGTCGATTTGTCGGCGCTCTCGAACAGCCCGATCTTGCGCTCGTTGGCGCCGGTGAAGGCGCCGCGTTCGTGGCCGAACAATTCATTTTCGATCAGATTGTCGGGAATCGCGGAGCAGTTGATCGCGACGAACTGGCGCGCGGCGCGCGGCGACAAGCGATGAATCGCCTTGGCGACGACTTCCTTGCCGGTGCCGCTCTCGCCCTGGATCAGGACCGTCGAGTTGGACGGCGCGACGCGGCGCACGAGGCGAATGACTTCCAGAATCGCCGGATCCTGCCCGACAATTCCTTCGATTTCGAATTTGCCCTCGAGCCGCCGCTTGAGCAGCAGGTTTTCCTGCTGAAGGTTCGAAAGCTCGGCCGCCTTCGCCACGGTCATCACGAGCGTCTCGCGATCGGTCGGCTTGGTGAGGTAGTAGAACGCGCCGGTTTTCATCGCCTGCACGGCGCTGTCGATGGTTCCATGCGCGGTCAACACGACAACCTGGCTGCCGGGATATGAACTGCGGACTTTCGCGAGGAGTTCTTCGCCCGACATCCCGGGCATCATGAGGTCGGTCAGCACGACGTCGAATTGCGAGAGCGCCAGCAACTCCATCGCGCGCTTGCCGACGGCGGCTTCCTCGACGGCGAAGCCTTCCTCGCGCAGCGTGTCGGCGGTGATTTGGCGTTCGAGGTCGTTGTCCTCGACGACGAGTACGGAGGCCTGAGTCATTGGTTGTGCACCGTGATCGCGGGGAAGCTGAAGGTCACCTTGGTACCGACGCCGTCGGGATTGTTGGTCAGATCGATAGTGCCGCCGTGGCGTTCGACGATCGCTTTCGAGAGAAAAAGGCCGAGGCCGATTCCTTCGCGCTTGGTGGTGAAGAACGGTTCGAACACGTGATCGACGGCACCCGGCTCGATGCCTGCGCCGGTGTCGGAGAATGTTATCACCAGGCGGCCGTCGCCGCTCGCGAACGCGATGCACATCGTGCCCCCGTCGGGCATCGCCTGAATCGCGTTGGCCACCACGTTGATGAAGCAGGTGCGGAGTTTCTCCGCGTCCACGTTGAGGACGGCGGCGACGTCGCGGCCTTCCTCGATCAGCTCGATGCCCTGGCTCTTCATCTTCGAGTCGGACAGGGCGACCACGCCGTCGATGAGCTGACGCACGTCGATCGGCGAGGGATGAATCTCGATCGGGCGGCCATAGTGCAGAAAGCTCTGCACCAGTTCGGAGAGGCGGCGCAGTTCATCCTTCATGATGACGAGCTGGCGCAGAAAGGCTTCGCGATCCTTGGGCGGCTGCGGCGCATATCGCGCGCGCAATTGATCGAGGGCAAGGCTGATGAAGTTCAGTGGATTCTTGATTTCATGCGCGAGGCCGCCGGCGAGTTGGCCGAGCGCGGTGAAGCGCTCGAGGCGGTTGAGTTCCTGCTCGCGTTCGCGCGCGCGGCGCAGTTGCCCGACCATGTCGTTGAAGCTGCGCGTGAGCAGCCCGATTTCATCGCGGCGATGCGCCTCCGGCACCGGCTCGAGACCGCGCGCGGCGAAATTCTGCGCGGCGTCAGCGACCGCGTGAATCGGCTTCACGTAGCGATCGGCCAGGATGTAGGCAAAGACTAATCCGATCGTAAAAATCGCGAGCCCGATCATCAATTGGCGCGATCGATTCTCGCGGAGCGGCTGCGCGAAATCGCCAAAATTCGCCACCACCTGCACGTAGCCGAGCAGATGGTCCTCGACCTCGACCGGAATCAAATACACGGTCGTCTGCGGAGAGAGCGGACCGAGCTTGCTTGGCGGAATCGTGACCAGTTCGTCGGGATGCTTCAATTGCTCAGGCGACAGCCATTCGGCTTGCTTGGGATGCAGCGCCGCGCCGATCAGATGCGGGTTCGAGCTATTGAGGATCAGCGCCTGGCTCGACGCGATCGATACTTCGAGCCCGCGCGTGTGCAGGCTGCTGACGTAGTCGCGCAGCCGATCGCGGTCGATGTTGCCGACGGCGGTGAGTTCCTGGACGCTGATCTGAATCGCGCGCGCGAGGTCTTTGACCTTCTCCTGCGTGGTCGCGACGATTGCCTCCTGCGTGCCGAGGCTGACCCATAGCTCGGCGCCCAGCGTGAGGCCGAGCAGCGCGACCATCAGGACGATCAGCTTGGCTTTCAGATTGAGCGCGGGAAAGTATGATTCCATTCGAGTGTCACCGAGCAGCGAGGCTGCCGACCGCCGAATGTGCGAAGGCGTGTTCAGTGCGCCGAGCGCCCGTTCGGGGCGGCTGATTTACTCGATTCGCTAGCTCGATTTGCTGGCTCGACTTGCTAACTCGATTTGCTAACTCGATTTGCTCTCCTGGGACTTCGCGGGCTTCGCCGAGATTAGCATCCTGCTTGCGTAGATCGCGACGCATAGGACAATCACAACTACGATCAGGCGCTCGAAGCCGCCCAGGTACTTGACCACCATCTCGAGCTGCGCGCCGAACACATAGCCGAGCGTTACGACGATCGGAACCGAAATCAACGCGCCGATCAGGTCATAGATCAGAAACACCGTTGGACGAACGCCGAAAGATCCCGCCGACAGGTAGATCAATGCGCGCAGACCCGCCAGAAATCGCGCATAGAGAATAGCACGATGGCCGTGGCGCTGCATGAAGGCCTGGATGCGCTCGATCTGGATCTTGCGGCCGGGGCGCTCGAGGCCGAAGTAGCGCACCAATCCGGTGCCGAAATGACGGCCCAAAAAGAACAGCGAATTGTCGCCGGCGACGACGCCAAAAAAGGAGACTAGAATCGTGAGCGGATATCGCGTCGTGCCGCGATGGACCAAATAGCCACCCGCGAGCAACGCGATATCCTCAGGAATCGGCAGACCCAATCCGCACAGCAGCAAGATCACGAACAATCCGGCGTAGGTGAAGTGCTCGATGTAGGCGGAGACCAGTCCGACCAAGCTCAGCCCCCAGCGTAGCGCGCGCGCAAGGTGTCGCGGATTTGGTCGACTGGCACGCCGCGCGCGGCCATCGCGTCGGCATCGTGGGCCTCGCCGACGCAGATCGCGCACTTGCTGCCGTGATCATCGCGGAAGCAATCGAGGAGGTTCTTGTGTCCTTCCTGGTGATCGCACCCGCAGTAACAATGCATCTGGGCGAGCAGCGCGGGGTCGCGCTCGGCGACCTCGTAGGCTTGCCTCACATCGCCCTGGAAGCGCTTGGGGTCGAGCGTGACGCGTAACTGCTGTCCCGCGTTGTTCAAGGCATCGCCGGCACCTGTCGTCGATTGACGATTGTGCAGCGAGCTATATCCGGCATACGCGATCGCGATGACTCCGACGACGCCTGCGCACAGCGCGATGATTTTCTTCTTGTTCATCAACTGCTCCCAGCGTCGAAATTATAGCATCTCGATGAATCTAAGGCTTTGCTGCTCGAAACTGTAGAGCGCGGCCGGCCGATGGGGTCCGCGGCGCGTATGCGGCAACTGTTTGAGGATGCCCATCGCGAGAATTCGGCGCCGGAAATTGCGGCGATCGAGTGGCCGGCCGAGCAACAGCGAATAGAGTTCCTCGAACTCGGCGAAGGTGAATTCACGCGGCAGCAACGCATACGCGATATTGCTGTACTCGAGCTTCGACTTGAGCCGCTTGACCGCGTACGCCGCCATCAGGGAGTGATCGTACGCGAGTTGCGGCAAATCGCCGACTTCGTACCAGCGCCCGGTTTCATACTTGTCGCATGGCGCGCCGACCTGCTGCGAGGAGGGAATCAGCGCCATGTACGCGACCGACACGACGTGCCCGCGCGGATCGCGCGACGGATCGCCAAAGGTGAATAGCTGCTCGAGGTAGGCGCTGTTAAGGCCGGTCGATTCGTGCAGCTCGCGGCGCGCGGCGCTATCGAGTAGTTCGCCGACGCGGACCAATCCGCCGGGAAACGCCCAGCGGCCGCGGCCGGGACCGCGCCGCAGTTCGACCAGGAAGGTTTGCAGGCGGCCATCCTTGATCGCGAACAGCACCGTATCGACGGCGACCATCGGGCGCGCGAGTTTTTCACCGATTACGCCGCCGACGCCGTCGCGAGGTTGCAGCTCGATCAGACGCTCAGCTCGAGCATCTTCTCCAGTGCGCGCTTTGCGCCCTCGCGAACTTCCTCGCTGAGTTCGATTTCGTAGCGCAGGTGCCTCAGCGAATCGAGCGTGCCCCCGAGCGTGATCATCTTCATGAAGCGGCATAGTTTGCAGGCCTTGTAGAAATGCTTGTCGGGAATTTCCATCAGGAGGCGATCGGAAAGCCCGCATTCGGTGACCACCAGGAATTTGTCGGCGCTGCTCGACTGCGCGTAGCGTACCATCGCGCTGGTCGAAAGCACCGCGTCGGCAAGCTCGAGCACGTCCTTGCGGCATTCAGGATGAGCCAGCACCTTGATTCCCGGAATCGCGCGTTTGACCTTGTTTACCTCTTCGGGCGTGATCTGATGATGAACGTAACAGTTACCATCCCATGAAATAATTCGCTTGCTGGTCTGGCCCTGGACGTAATTCGCGAGGTTCTGATCGGGCACGAACAGGATGTTGCGCGAATCGATTCGCTCAACGATCTTGGCCGCGTTGGCCGACGTGCAGCACGCGTCGGAAAGGGCCTTCACGTCGGCGGTGCAGTTGACGTACGAGACAACTTTGAGATCGGGATAAATCCTGAGGAGTTCATCCTTGCGCTCGGCGAGCGCGTCGGCGGTGACGCTGTCGGCCAGCGAGCATCCGGCGCGCAAATCGGGCAGCAGCACTTTGCGATCGGGGTTGAAGACCTTGGCGGTCTCGGCCATGAAGTGCACGCCGCAAAACACGATCACGTCGGCGTCGCGAACGTCGCGAGCATTGCGCGCCAGTTCGAGCGAATCGCCGATGAAATCCGCGACCTCGAAAATTTCAGGCCGTTGATAGTTATGAGCCAGCATCACGGCGCGGCGCTCGGCCTTGAGATGCTTGATCTCGGCGATCATATCGGCGTAATGCTCGCAAGCTTTCAGGCTGTAGGTGTCGTTGCCCAGCGCCGCAAGTTTTTCGTAGAGCGCGGCGCCGGTGATCGCGATTTGCGACGCTGAGTTCGGTGCGGTTTCCATTTCGTTCACGGTCGTCACCTCTTCGAATCAATCTGTGCACTGCGAAGCCAGTGAAATGAAACTTTGCGTCAATTTGACACTTACTCTAAAGCGGAACGAAGCATCATGCAAGGGTCCGGTCGAACGCTCGGCTGGATCATCCTCATAGAGCGAATTTGCGCCGCGGATTGCCGGGCGCGCTGGCAATCGAGTTCGATGCTCTGATAAATGGCGCTGAGAAAAGAAGTTGGACGCAAAATCAAGGAAATTTGAGTGATGGATGAAGTATCCGATCGTGATGTGGTCGCGGCGGTTCGGCGATTTGTCGAGCGCGACGTAATTCCCGCCGCGTCCGAACTCGAGCATAACGACGAGTATCCGCATCGGATGGTCGCCACGATGCGCGAGTTGGGTCTCTTCGGCGCGACGATTCCCGCCGAGTACGGCGGACTCGGGCTCAGCTTTCAGAGTTACGCGCAAGTGATGGAAGAATTGTCGCGCGGATGGATGAGCCTGGCCGGCGTGATCAACAGCCATCTGATCATGGCGCATGTGATCGCGAATCACGGCACCGAGGAGCAGCGCAAATATTTCCTGCCCGCGATGGCGAGCGGCGAAAAGCGCGGCGGCCTCGCGCTCACCGAACCGCACGCCGGCAGCGACGTGCAATCGATCCGCACCACGGCGAAGCGCAGCGGCGACGACTACGTAGTGAACGGCAGTAAAATGTTCATCACCAACGCGCGTCACGGCACGATGCTCGCGGTCGCGGCGAAGACCAATCCCGAGGCTCTGCCGGCCTACGCGGGAATCAGCATGTTCGCGGTCGAAAAAAGCGAGCGCGGCCCGACCGTCAGCCGCAATCTGAAAAAGCTCGGCTACAAGGGAATCGACACCTGCGAAGTAATCTTCGATGAAGTTCCGGTGCCGGCCACGGCCCTGATCGGCGGCGTCGAAGGGCAGGGCTTCAAGCAGGTGATGAGCGCGCTGGAAGTCGGGCGCATCAACGTGGCGTCGCGCGCGGTCGGCGTCGCGCAGGCGGCGTTCGAGACGGCGATTCGGTACTCGCAGCAGCGGAGCGCGTTCGGCAAACCGATCTGCCAGCATCAGGCGGTGCAGTTGATGCTGGCGGACATGGGCACTCGAATCGAGGCGGCGCGGCTGTTGGTGGCGAACGCCGCGCGCAAGAAGGATGCGGGCGAGCGATGCGACGTCGAGGCGGGGATGGCGAAGCTGTTCGCGTCGGAGGCGTGCGCCAAAATTTCGCTCGACGCGATGCGCGTGCTCGGCGGCTACGGATTCATGGCGGAGTTCCCGGTCGAGCGATTTTATCGCGACGCGCCGCTGATGATGATCGGCGAGGGCACCAACGAAATTCAGGCGCTGGTGATCGCGCGCGGATTGCTGAGCCGGTATCCGGCGTAGAGGAACGATCGCGCGCGCGTCGTCGCCGACGCGATCATTCCACAGTGCTTGCTATCTGCCGATCGCGAGATCGTGCAGCGCCTGCGCGCATTCCGCGGGATGCGTGAACATCACTTCGTGCCCGCTCTTCAGGAACTTCAACGTCGGATTTTTGAGCCGGCTCGAAAAGTGCGGATGCCAATTCGGCGCGCCCGCCACCGGCGTTTGATCGTCTTCGCAAACCAGGTAGCTGCTCGGGATGCCGGTGTCGAAGTATGGTTTCATTGGCACCGGCGAGATCATCGGCGCGACCGGCTGCGGACATACCGCGGTCATCAGGTAATCGATCATCGCGGGCGCCATGTCGCTGGTGAGGCCTTTGAGAAACGCCTCGCCCATCGCTTCGAGCGGAATCGATCGGTCGGGGCGCGCGTTTGCGATTGCCGCGAGCGGTGAGTCGGCCGGATCGGCAAGCGGTTGTCCATCGAGCGCAACCAGCGCGGTGACCCATACGACGCGCTTGATGCGGTTCGGAATCTTTGCCGCGACGCCGGGAATCGTGAGGCCGCCGAGGCTGTGTCCGGCGAGCACGACGTTGTTCAGGTCGTGGCGCTCGATGAATTCAGCGACGCTCCTCACGCAGCCATCGAGCGTCACGGTGGCGCGATCGACCTGGCTCATCCCGTGGCCGGGCAAATCGACTGCATACGCGCGATCGCCGAGTTGCTGTAGCTGATTGATCACCGCAGCCCAGCACCATGCGCCGTGCCACGCGCCATGAACGAGTACGAAAGTCTCTGCCATTTCAAATCTCCATCCTGGCTTCGTCGCCGCGAGCGATCGTTCAGTTCGTCCTTATGCCGCAGGCGGATCGATATCCGACCACAGCCGCCGCATGAATTCGATGTGCGTCTCGACCGCCCACAGCGTTTCCGCCGCGGCGCTCTCGGGAATCGCACGAAAGATCGATCCCGCGCTCGAGTCGCCGTGCTCCTTATCGACCTGGACGTGGACGCTGAAGAACAGCAGCGCCTCGTCGGACATCTGGTAGTGACGCCGCAAGCCGTCGATCACCCGCACGTACGCGTCGGGGTTGAAAAGCTCGGAGCCGAGGCTGATGCCCGCCAGCGTCACGAACCACGGCTTCGATTCGGCGAGCCAGTACATCCAGTGCACCATCGCGGTGGCGTCGGCGCTCATCGTGGCGCCGAGCAGTTGGTTGCGCGGGATGCCGAGCGCCTCGCCGAATTCGAGGTAGAGCTCGGGATGCGACCTGCCGACGCCGGAGACGCGGCCCAACTCCTCTTCGATCAGATTTTCGACGATCGCCTTGCGCGCGGGGAAATTGTCGCACCTCGCGTAGATGAGGCCGAGGATATTGGCGTTGTGCGCCTTGTTGCCGATGAATAGCTGTGTCGCCCAATGGCGCAACTGCGCGTTGGTCAATTCGCCGCGCTCGATCTTTTCAATCGTCGGATGCGAGCGAAGGGTGCGATTGTTGCGCTCGAGCTTTTCAATCAGCGCCTTCAGTTGCCGCGTGCCTTTTTCAACATCCATGACCGTGCTCCTTCGCTGCGTATCTTCACGCGGCCGAACGCTCGCGCGCCAACTTGCGCTCGATATCTGCGCGCAGTTCGGTCTTCTTGATTTTGCCGACGTTGGTCAGCGGTATCGCGCTCGTAATTTCGATTCGCTCCGGCCATTTGAAACGCGCGACGCCGCGAGCCGCCAGAAATTCGCGCATCGCCGCGAGATCGAATCCGCTTCCGTCGTGGAGCATCACGTAGGCGCAAGCGCGCTCGCCGAGGACGGGATCGGGCATCGCGACCACGGCCGCGAGCTCGACCGCCGGATGCGCCAGCAGATGCGCCTCGATCTCCTCGGCGCTGATTTTCTCACCGCCGCGATTGATCAGATCCTTGATGCGTCCCTCGACAACTAAATTGCCCGACGGATGCAACCGCACGAGATCGCCGGTGCGATAAAATCCGTCGTCAGTGAACGCCTCGCGATTGCGCTCGGCCGCGCGGTAGTAGCCGCGAATCGTGTAAGGACCCCGGCACCAGAGTTCGCCGACGTCGCCTGCGGCCGCATCGCTGCCGTCGGGATTAACAATCCTTATTTCGTCGCCCGACGAGAGTGGCCGGCCCTGCATCGTGCACGCGATTTCGTCGGAATCGTCGAGCCCGGTATAGCACACCAATCCTTCCGCCATGCCAAGAACTTGCTGAACGGCGAGATGCGGGAAAGCGCGCCTTAGACTTCGGGCCGTTGGCTCCTGGAGCCGTTGTCCGCCGACCGTAATCACGCGCAACGACGCCAGATCGGAACGCGACAAGTGCGGCAGGTCGAGTAAGGAAATCGCAAGTGTGGGCACGCACGGAAGATGCGTGATGCGTTCGCGGCGAATCGTTTCCGCGAGCTCGGCGGCGTTGGTCGATTGACTGAAAACGGCGGTCGCGCCAATCAGCAGCGCGCCCAGTAAGCCGGGAGCGGCGAGCGGAAAGTTGTGTTCGGCAGGCAACGCGATCAGCAGCCGCGATTCCGCATTCAGATCGCAAACGCGCGCCGCCTCGCGCGCATTGTACAGGTAGTCTGCATGAGTGCGCGGAATCAGCTTGGGCAATCCAGTGGTGCCGCCCGAGAGCAGGAACAGCGCGACGTCGAATGGATCGACAGATAGCTCAGCCTTTGAAGTTGCCGCGTTTGGCGCCGAGGTTCCGCGGAGATGAACGCATCCATCGGCAGGCACGGTCGAAAAGATCGATCGAACGTTCGGCAGCGCGGCCTTGAGATCGAGAGCGAGCGACGCGTAATCGAAGTCGCGATAGCGCGGCGCAATCGCGATCGCTTTTGCTTCCGAGAAAGACAGCAAGTATTCAAGTTCACCGCGCCTGAACGCGGGCAGCGCCATCACCGGAATCGTGCCAATCGCGAGGCAGGCCAGCGTCAGTGATGCGAACTCGGCGCAATTCGGAAGCTGGATCACAATCCGATCGCCGCGCATGATGCCCGAATCCGACAGCAGTCGCGCGATCTGCTGCGTCTCTTCGAATAACTGCGCGTAGGTGAGGGCGCGCGAGGAATCCGTTACTGCAATTGAATCCGGCCACTGCCGCGCCGCCCCGAAGATCGCTTCGGCAATCGTTTCCCGGCGCCAGAATCCAGCGCGGATGTAGCGCTCAGAATAGTCAGGCGGAAATGGCGTGCATCCTTCGAGCATCGATCTCCCGGAGCAACGCTAGCGGGTCGCGATCGAACCCGCGACGATACGGAAACACTCGTCCATGATTCGGCTCCGCTGATCATAATCCCGCGCCGGATCGTACCAGGTGTAAAACCAGTTCATCGCGCCAAATAGTAATGAAGTGAGTATTCGCGCTTGCTCGCGATCGAGCGCTTTGCCGCGCGAGACAGCATAGCTTTCGAGTAATCGGCGGCAGATGCGTGAGTATTCGCGTTTGAGCCGCGCAATCTCAGTCGAGTAGCGGCCGGTGAGCGAGTCGGCCTCGCGCACCAGCACTTTCATCTCGGCCAGATTGCTCATGTGATACTCCAGATGACTGCGAATGAAGATACGGAGGCGCTCCTCTGGATCCTCGCTCTCGGACAATTGATGCTCCGCCGATGCGACCAATTGCTCGAATGCGCGCCGCGAAATCAGGTAGAGCAGTTCCTCTTTGTTGCGCAGATAGTAATAGATGCGGGGAAAAGAGATTCGGGCGCGCGCCGCGATATCGCGAATCGAGGCGAGGCCGAAGCTCTTTTCCGCGAAGACTGCCGCCGCAGAGCGCAGGATGTGGTCGATGTTCGCGTCGTAGCGATCTTCCGGCGCGAGCGCGCGCGGAGTCGGTTTGATTCGGGCAACTCGCTTGGCTGCCGGTACGGGGCTGGCTTTTCTCAACTGTTTACCTTCAGATGTGAGGACAAACGTATAGTCAATTAGCTATAGCGGCGTCCCGCAGTTGGATCGGGAATAGGTATATCGAGTCTAGTCAACAGAGTATTCACTTCTTCGGTGAATTCGTCGCGCATCTGCTCGTTGCTGCGGCGTCTGAGGCCCCATTTGACGTACTCGTACTGGCGCTTGGATCCCGACTGGCCGAACATATCGAGTCCGGCCGGATACCACTTGGCGAGATGCTTGATCAAAAGCTCGCGGCCGCGTTCGCCTTCGCGCTGCAGGTAGCGCCGAACCAGGCGATAGCCGAAAGCGGCATGGCCGAGTTCTTCCTTGTGCACGCGATCGGCGATCTTTGCGAGCGGTTCGTAGCTGCATCCGACCCATTCATGGCCCATGTAAGCGCCCTGGCGATCGGCGAAGAAACTGAAGAGCCCGTATTCGATCCAATCGACGGCCTGGTCGCGCATTTCGAATACGTAAATCGGCATCGGCGACGCCATGAACTGGTCGTCCACGGTCACGCCGAGGTCGCTCAGCAGTTTCATCCAGTAGCTGGCGTGGCGCACCTCGTCGGACCAGAACGCGGCGTACTCGGCCTTGTCTTCCGGCGTCGGCGCGAGCGCGAGCGGCTTCATCAACGTACGTTCCGGTGCGAGCATGTATTCGGATTCGATGCGCGATTGGATCGAGAGCATCCGCACCAGCAGCTTCTTGTACTCGTCGGGCAGTCCGTCCGGACTGGGAAAGCGGATGTCGCTGGCTACTTGTGCGTCGCTCATTTTGAATTCTGCCTCTGCTCGGCGCGGGCGCCGGTTCCAAGAAAATTGCTGTTCTGAACGATAGTTCAGATTCTCGCGGCGATCAACCAACCATCGTCAGTCCGCCACTCACGCTGAGCACCTGCCCGGTGACGAAGTCGGAATCCGAGGAGGCAAAGAACGCGACCGCGCCCGCCAGATCCTGCGGCTGTCCGAGGCGGCGAAACGGTATCCCGCGCGCCATCGACTCGAGCACTTTCTCGCGACCGGCCATCGCGCCCCTGAGCAGCGCGGTTTCGGTCGGGCCCGGGCATACGACGTTGACATTGATTCGGTAGCGGGCGAGTTCGCGCGCCAGCGTTTTGGAAAAACCGATGACGGCGGCTTTGCATCCGGCGTAAACGGCTTCGCCAGTCGAGCCGACGCGCGCGGCATCGGACGAGATCGATACGATTTTGCCGCTCCCGCGCGATTGCATTCGCGGCGCGATCGCGCGGCAGCAATTGAGCGGGCCGAGGTAGTTGATCGCGATTACCTTGTTCCATAGGTCGGGCATGGTTTCGAGAAACGGCTTCACGACGTCCCATCCGGCATTGTTGACGAGCACGTCGATCGGCCCGAGTTCGTTCTCGACGCGATCGGCGGCGGCGACTGCGTCGTCGAATTCGGTGACGTCGAGGCGAACCGCGATGGCAGTTCCTCCGGTCGCGCGAATCTCGGCCGCCGAACGTTCGGCGGCTTCGAATTGAATGTCGGCGAGCGCAACCTTGGCGCCTTCACTTGCGAGGCGCTGCGCAATTGCTAGTCCGATACCCTGCGCCGCGCCGGTAAC
Source organism: Candidatus Binatus sp. (assembly GCF_030646925.1). NCBI lineage: Bacteria > Candidatus Binatota > Binatia (SeqCode) > Binatales (SeqCode) > Binataceae (SeqCode) > Binatus (SeqCode) > Binatus sp. (SeqCode). The sequence continues at coordinate 65,517 of NZ_JAUSKL010000089.1, forward strand.
GATTGCGACTTTGTCATTCAATCTGTTCATGTCTTTCTCAACTTACGGAACTGCTCAACTTCCGGAACCGATCGTCAAACTTAACTCGCGACCCAGCCGCCGTCGATGATGAATGGCGCGCCGGTCGCGAATGGCGCTTCGTCGCTCGCGAGAAAGAGCGCGGTGTGCGCGATCTCATCGGCGTTGCCGACGCGCCCGAACACGCTCGCGCGCTGTATGAAGTTTGGCCGCATGCCGGCGGGACCGCTGATCCGCTCGACCATCGCGGTCTGGATTACGCCGGGGCAAATGCAATTGACCCGGATGTTGTAGCGACCGTACTCGATTGCCGCGACGCGAGTCAGCGCGATCACGCCGGCTTTTGCCGCGCAGTAAGCGGCAGCGCCCTTCAGTCCGACGAGTCCTGCGACGCTGGCGGTGTTGATGATCGCGCCGCCGCCGCGATCGATCATTTTAGGCAGTGCGTACTTCATCCCGAGCCACACGCCGCGCAGATTGATCGCAATCACGCGGTCGAATGCCTCCTCGCTGAGTTGCGCGGTGAAACCCGACTCGCCCTCGATGCCCGCGTTGTTGTAGAGCACGTCGATTCCGCCGAATGTGCGCACGGTTTCATCGATCATCGAGCGCGCGCTTTCCGAATCGGACACGTCGGCGCGCAGCGAGATTGCGGCGCCGCCGGCCGCTTTGATCATTTGCGCGGTCTCAGCCGCGGACGCCTCGTTGACGTCGATTGCGGCGATCTTCGCTCCCTCGCGCGCGAACAATACCGATGCTGCGCGTCCCATCCCGGAACCCGCGCCAGTGATTAGTGCAACTTTGTTTTCGAGTCTCATGGTATCTCCGAAGCGGCAAATTGAATTGAAATCTGTCGGCGCGAAGATAGCGCAATTCGAGCGTGGGCCGTTAGTGCGTTTTACAAATCCGCGTTTGCTTGCTACGCCCAAGCAAAGAACCTGCGCGCGACATCGGGCAGGCAAAGGTGATGATCATGAAATTCGACGGCAAGGCAGGACTCGTAACCGGCGCAGGCTCGGGTATCGGACGTGCAACCGCGATGGGATTCGCGCGGCGCGGCGGTTCAATCGCGGTGGCGGACATCAACGGCGAAAATGCGAACAAGGTCGTAGCGGAAATCAAGGCAGCAGGCGGCAAAGCGATCGCGATCGTCGCCGACGTCACGCGCACCGCGGACATCGACATGATGTTTTCGCGCACCACCGACGCGTTCGGGCGGCTGGATTTTCTGCACAATAATGCATTCGGGATGCCCGCCTCGCAGGCCGTCAATCAAGTCGCGTCGCGCACCGCCGACGTCGATGACGACACATGGAACAAAATGCTCGACGTCGGACTGACGGCGGTGTTTCGCGCGATTAAGCGCGCGATTCCGATAATGCGCGCGCAGGGTGGCGGCGCGATCGTCAATACCGCGTCGATTTCCGGGCTCCGCGCCGATTATGGAATCGCGGCCTACAACGCGGCCAAGGCCGGCGTGATCAATCTGACGCGCGTGGTCGCGATCGAGTACGCACATCAGGGGATTCGCGCAAACTGCATCTGTCCCGGCGCGATCGATACGCCGCTGCTCGCGCCTGCGCTGACGCAGCCAGGCTTTGCCGATCGGATCAAGGCGGCAATACCGATTGGCCGGCTGGGTCGTCCCGAGGAGATGGCGAATGTTGTGCTGTTCCTGGCGTCGGACCTGGCGTCGTTCGTCAACGGCGCTGCGTTCGTTGCGGACGGCGGCCAGACTGCGAAGACCGGCAGTCCGTCGTTCATGCCGGAGTGAGTCGCGCGGCTCAATCAATGAAAATCGTGCGATGGCGGAATCGCGCCCGGCGCCTGGATTTCCTCGAAGCGGCGCGCCCGAATCGCAGTGACGCCATCCACGGTCTGCAATACACCCTCGGCCAGCAGGATTCCGGCGCTGCGCAGCAGCAGCCGATTTTTCTGAAACAGGTCGGGCGTCACGATCAGGTTGGCGATGCCGGTTTCATCCTCGAGCGTGATGAAGAGAAATCCCTTCGCAGTGCCGGGCCGCTGGCGCACGATCACGACGCCGCCGGTTTTCACCCACGATTCGTGCTTGCCGCGCGTAAGATCATCGGCGCTGAGGATCCCGCGCGCTTTCAGGCTCGGCCGCAGATACGCCATCAGATGAGGCCCCGTGGTGTGACCGGTGGCGGCGTAATCGGCGAGCGTTTCCTCGAGCGCCGACATTGTTGAAAGCGGCACCGGCGCAGATTTGGGCTTCACGCCTGCCAGCAAACTTTTCGGATCGCGCTCGACGGCGGCCGCATTCCACATCGCGTCGCGGCGCGTGAGACCGAACGACGCGAACGCGCCCGCGTACGCGAGTGCGTCGATCTCGCGGCGATTTGGACCGACGCGCGCCGTCAGATCGGCGATCGAATCGAACGGACGGCGCGCGCGCTCACTTTCGATCCGCAGACCGATCTCCTCGCGCAGGCCGTTGATATAACGAAGCCCCATCCGCATCGCGAGGATGCCTGCGCGCTCGACCGTGCATTTCCAATTCGAGCGGGTCACGTCGATCGGCAACGCGATCACGCCGCGGCGCTCGGCATCCTTCACCAGCGTCGAGGGATGATAAAAGCCGAGCGGGTAGCAATTGAGCATCGCGGCAAAGAACGCGGCGGGGTGATGAAATTTGAGATACGCGGAGGCATACGCGATCAGCGCGAAACTTGCGGCATGCGATTCCGGGAAACCGTACAGCGCAAATGACGTGATCGATCGCACGATGTCGTCGGCGACGTTGCCCGCGATTTTGTTGCGCGACATCCCGGCGCGGAGCCGCGCCTCGATTTTTTCCATCCGCTCCGCCGATCGCTTGAAGCCCATCGCGCGCCGCAACTCTTCGGCCTCGCCGCCGGTGAATCCGGCCGCGGTCATCGCGATTCGCAGCAACTGCTCCTGAAAAAGCGGGATGCCAAGCGTGCGCCGCAGAATCGGCTCGAGCGACGGATGCGAATACTCGATCGGTGCGCGTCCGTTGCGCCGATCGAGATACGGATGAACCATCTTGCCGACGATCGGACCGGGACGGATTATCGCAACCTCGACCACCAGATCGTAAAAGCGCTCCGGCTTCATGCGCGGCAGCGTCGCCATCTGCGCGCGGCTCTCGACCTGAAAAACTCCCACCGTGTCGGCGCGACGCAGCATCGCATAGACGTCGGGATCGTCGGGCGGCAGATGCGCGAGATCGATCTCGACGCCTTCATGCGTGCGAATCATCGGGATTGCCTGTTCGAGCGCGGCCAGCATCCCGAGTCCGAGCAAATCGATCTTTATAATTCCGAGATCGGCGCAATCGTCCTTGTCCCACTGGATTACGACGCGACCGGGCATCGCCGCCGGCTCGAGCGGAACGAGTTCGTCGAGCGGTTGCGCCGCGATCACGATACCGCCGCTATGCTGTCCAAGATGGCGCGGCAGGCTCTGAATCTTTCGCACCAGTTCGATCAACATCCGGATTCGCGGCGCTTCCGCATCGACACCGCCGCGCTTCAACAACGCGACCAAATCGTCATGCTGATCGCGAAACTCGTACACCTGGTTGAGTTTGGCGAGGCGATCGACCTGAGTCGGCGAGAAGCCGAGCGTCTTGCCGACTTCGCGCACCGCGCTCCGCGTGCGATACGTGATCACGTTCGCGGTCATCGCGGCGCCGCGTTCGCCGTACCTGCGATAGACGTACTGGATTGCCTTCTCGCGCTGGTCGCCGCTCGGCAAATCGAGATCGATATCGGGCCATTCGCCGCGTTCCTCGGAAAGAAAACGCTCGAACAGGAGTTCCATTTTCACTGCGTCGACCGCCGTGATGCCGAGCGCGTAGCAGACGGCGCTGTTGGCCGCCGAGCCGCGCCCCTGCACCATGATTTTGCTTTCGCGGCAGAACTGCACGATATCCCACACGATCAGGAAATAGCCGGCGAGTTTGAGGCGTTCGACGATGCGGAGTTCATGCTCGAGCTGGCGCCGCGTGCGAGCGTCGATCGCGCCGCGCCATCGTTCGCGCGCGCCCGCATAAGTGAGTATTCGCAAGTAGCTATCGGGCGTCTCACCGGGCGGAAGCGGGTAATCGGGAAAGCGATAGCCCATGTCGCAGAGCTGAAAAGCGCATCGCTCGGCAATCGCGCGCGAGGCGGCAATCGCAGTGGGCAAATCGCGGAACAGGGCGGCCATCTCGGCGGGCGATTTCAGATGGCGCTGATTGTTTACCCATAGCGAGCGGCCCGCTTCCTCGAGCGTGGTCTTGAGCCGGATGCAGGTCAGCACGTCGAGCAATTGGCGATCGGCGCCACCGTGGCAAACGTCGTTGGTCGCGACGATCGGAGTTCCGGTCGCGCCGGCGAGTGCGGCAAGCTTGCGATTCAGCCGTTCCTCGCCGGGATCGAGATGCCGCTGCAAATCGATATAGAAGTTTCCGGCGCCGAAAATTCCGCCAAGACGATCGGTGAGACTCCGCGGATCTTCCCCGCGTACAAGCATCCGCGAGAGCGGGCTCATCACGCCGCCAGCAAGACAAATCAGGCCGCTGCCATAACGCTCGAGCTGATCGATCGCGACGCGGCTGTCGCCCTTGGCGGGATACGCTTGCGATGCGGGCGAACCGTCGCGCGCGAGTGCGCCCGGATTCAGCACGCGCATCTTCGAGTCGGTGATCATGCGGCAGAGATTTTTGTAGCGCTCGCGATCGGGCGCCAGAACATAGAGCCGCGAGTTGTCGTCGAGGGTGAGTTCCGCGCCGACGATTTGCCGGATGCCGGCATTTTTCGCGGCGCCATAAAAGCGCGGCGCGCCGTAGAGTCCATCGCGATCACCGAGCGCGATTGCCGGATAGCCAAGTTCGGCGGCGCGCGCGGCCAGATCCTCGGGCGTGCTGGCGCCCTCGAGAAAGCTGAACGCGCTGCGCATGCGGAGCTCGATGTAATCCGTTTTCATGATCGAAATGTTTGGCTGCGGAACAGAATCGGCGCGCGATTAGTCGTAGCTGCCGTCGAGGAACCATTGGTCCGAATTCACATCGCGGAAGACGCGGTAAACGCCGCCGTCTTCGAGCGCGAGTTCGTAGTAATCGCGAATGAAGCCGCGCTCGCGCTCAGCCGCAGACTCGGTACGCGCGTTCTCATCATGAGTTTGTCCCGATGAATTCAGCGCGCTGCCGTTTTCGCTTGTGCAAGATGAAGCGGCGCAAGATGAGCCAGCAAACGATTTCAAATTGTGCGCGGTTACTTCGCGCGGATGCTGTCCAAACGGCGGGCCGCCATTCCTTTTAATCGCGTGCAACGCCTGATTTTGTTGCGGCGCGGCGCACGCGGGCGATTCGCTAGCGCCGTTCTTCCACCATTCGCCGTCACGACGCCATGGCCCCGCGATCGAGATCACGCGCGCACCGAGATTTTCGCCGCGTATGAATTCCGGGATCGCCCGCGTGCACATCACTTCGATCTCGCGCGCCGGACGAATCGTGCGTATCACCAGTTGCGTGACGTTCTTCAGCGGCGCGTCCGCCGGAATTAGCGGCGCGGCTGGCGGCGCGAACGGTTCGACGCGCATCGCTCCGGGCCGATGCGAATTTTCTGCGCTGAGCGCACCGACGTTGCCCGGACCGCAGAGAGCGGTGAGCCGCGCGATTGTGGTCTGCAATTTGTCGGGAGCAGGCGCGGGCGGAATGAACATATCGGTCTGCGCGGGCCGCGGAACTCGTGGCTCGATGTCGATCCGAATCGATTCGACCGCAACTTCGGGCGGCGCAGCTTCGAGGCTTAAATTGATGAGCGTGAGAATCGCGCGCACGTCATTGGAAGACGCGGCAATCGCGATGCGCCGGCTGAAATTACGATGCCCGCTCATCCCGAATGCGAGCGTGATATCGCCCGCCACCAGCCCGCGAATCGCAAGCCGCTCGGTGAGCCGCTCGAGCATCGGGCGCATCACGAATGCCAGCGGCTCGAGGTTCTCGATACCGTAATCCAGCTCTATACTTTCACTGAAAAATTCGGCGCGGCGGCGCGCGACAATCGGCGCCTGATTGCCCCCGCGCGCAAGGCGGACCAACTCGACGCCCTGGCGGCCAAGGCGCGTGCCCACCGCGTCGGGATTGAGGCGCGCCAACTCGCCCAGCCGGCGCATCCCCCAGCGCGCGAGCGTGAGTTCGAGGTCGTCGCCACGCTCCGATTTGCCGAGCGCTAGCATGTCGAGCGGAATCCAATCGAGGAACTCGCGCTCGCGGCCCGCTTCGATAATGCGGACGCCTTTGCATCGCGCCGCCAGATGCGCCAAATCCTTATTCGCCGCAATCCCGATCGCAGCCGCCATCCCGACCCGGCGCACCTGTTTTACCAACTCGGCGGCAATTTCATTTTCATCATTATAGATGCGATGCAGTCCCGCGAGATCGAGCCAGACGCATCCGGGCGCGCCCCCTTCGACCACCGGCGAGATCGATTCGGCGGCATCGAGCAACGCGCTATGCGCCGAGCTTTCGGCCGCGGGCGATCGATGTGCGACGATCAGATCGGATGAGACGGCGCGCGCTTGCGCGATCGTCATCCCGGCGCGGATTCCAGTTTCGCGCGCACGCACCGAGACCGTTTCGAGTTCGGCGTGCGGCGCCAAGCTGCGGCCGATCGCGAGTACGCTGCTTTCGAATGCGGGATTCGAGCGCACCAGCGCCGCGAGCGAAAAATCGGCGACCATGATGCACGCGATACGAGCCATCGGGGATGAAATACCTCAACGACGCTCGCCGCGACTGCCGATTCGCAGCGCCGGTTTTTCCAAAATGGATTTTTCGTCGAGCGGTTTGGTGGACGACGCGGATGCAACGCCCGGTTCGATCGACAACGGCTCGATCGAATCGATCAGTGCGCGGAGCCGCGTGCTATGCCCCGTGCCGCCCATCTTGTTCCGCGCGACCATCGCTACAACCGCGATTCCGTCGAAGGTCACCGGCGCGCCGGGTGCGAGGCGGCTGAACGACGCCGCGGCGCGACTCGTCGAGAGGCTGAGCGCCGAGAACGTCCCGCACATCCGCCACGGCGCGATCGCGATTACGGCGGCGCCGCTGCGCTCGGCTGCGCGTGCGATTCGAAGCGCGGATGATTGCGTGAGCGCGCGCGGCGTATCGCCGAAATCGACCACCACGAGGCCGAAGCCGCCCGCCTCGAGCACGAGTTCCGCGGCTTTGACGATTGCGGATTGGCGGCGCGCGAGCGGTCGCGCGAACCGGCCATAAGATTGCGATACGGGGCCGGCGTCGGGAATCGACGCCCATAGCATCCGGTGCAGTTCCACGCCGGCATCGCGCATGCTTTCAGGATCGAAGGCGCCCGACGCGTCGAGCCATGCGGCGACCTCGCCGCGGCGCGTCGCGAAGCTGGCGAACGAGGCGGCAATCGAGGTCTTGCCGGAGCCAGGTCGGCCGGTGATTTCGCTGATTCGGCCGCGCGGAATTCCGCCCCCTATTAGTGCGTCGAGCGGAGCCAGTCCCGAGCTCAGTCGCCGATCTTTGCGGGTGAGTTCATGCCCCCTGAAAACCCCCGAAAATTCAAGTTGTTGTTGAGATTTCTGAGGTGCGGGAGAGGGCGGTCTGATAGCCTGAATCGACGGCGAAAAATCGTCATTCCAAGTGGTCTGTAAGAGCGCCTGCATTCATCTGTTTTCGCTCTTTCTTCGCCCAATGTCAAACTAAAATTTAACACTTGAGCTTTGCTATCGCTAAGTAAAAAATCGAGTATACTCGGCTCATGCCTCAGGAATTTAAAAAAATTGATGAGGAAAACCAAGTCTCCCGGATGACACCGGAAGAAGAACGAAGACTCGAAGCCTATATCGAAGCATTCATCGGAACAGAACAAGAATCCATTCCGGCTTTCGAGAAGGCGGGAGTCAAATCCTGGCTCAAGGCAGATCCCTCACAAAAGCGGTGAGACGCGGAGAAGTCTACCTCTGCGATCTGTCTTACGGACAGACTGGGCACGAGCAAGACGGCACCCGTCCCGCGATAATTCTTTCCAACGATAAATTTAACAATAATCGCTCCTGGGGAACGGTTATCGTTGTCCCGATCTCGACATCTCCCAGTCAGGCTCAGCGTCAATACGGAATTTTTCTTCCTCAGGGGAGTGGAGGACTACCCCGCGACAGCGTCGCGTTGTGCCATCAAATCACCACAATTGATCGTGACCGCGTGCAAACTCTCTTGGGTTCGCTCGATGCCAAGCTCCTCGGGCAAGTAGAAGCTGAAGTAAAGATTATTCTCTACCTTCCCTAATATCATTCCTCGAGTGCGACGCGGGTGACGCCGTGCAGAAACTCGTCGGCGATGATCGCGTGTGCCATATCAGGCGCCCGAGCAAATCGCGGCGATTCCTCATCAGGTTGATGCTGCGCTCGCGACCCGCCGACGTTTTTCCGCGAGCGACGCCGAGATGGCACTGGCGATTCCGAGAATCGGAATTGCGAACGCCGCGCCCGCAAATATCGCACGCGGAGCAAATACTGCGAATAGCGGCGCGACGAACATCAGGCCGGTCGCGTGCGCGCCGCGATACACCAGCGTGATCACGCCCATCACGCGACCGAGCAAATCGTCGCCGATTTGTTCCTGTGCGGACGCAGTCACCAGGATCAGCGCGGCGCTTTGTCCCATCCCCGCGAGACAGGCGCCGACGACGACCGGGATCAACGTGCTGCTGAACGCGAACAATCCGTATGCGGGCAGATAGAGTATCCACGCCAGCATGCTCATCCGCGTTTTGTTGGCGACTGGATAGCGAGCGAGGAGCGCGCCGCCGCCGACCGAGCCCAATGCATAGCCGACCATCACGATCGAAAAGCCGCCGGCCTCGCGATGGAGCACGGTGCGCACCAATTCCGGCACGCCGGCAATCCAGGTGCCGGCCGAGATCGTCACGCCGAGACCGATCATGATCACGGCGGTCGCCAGCGAAGGCATCGGGCGCAGCGCGGTGAACACTTCGCGAATCCGCGGACGCTCGGCGCTGCGGCTGATGCCGATCGAGTCGCGATAGCCGATGCGGCCAATCAACATCGCCGACAGGAAAAATGAAAGCGAGTTGAGCGCGAAAAAGGTGCTGATCGGCGCAATCGCGAGGAGGCCCGCGGCAGCGGCCCATCCGCCGATCGAGAGCGCGCTGGTGGTCGCGCTGACGAGGCTGTTCGCCTCCTGCACGTTCTCGCGATCGACCAGCGACGGCACCATCGCGTTGTAAGCGGGCGCGAAATATGAAGTCGCGGTCTCGAGCAAAAACGCAGCGACCACGAGTCCCCAGATTGGCAAGCGATTCGACAGGCCCGCGATCGCGACCGGAACCAGAATCGCGCCGCGCGCCAGATCGGCTGCGATCATCAGATTTCTGCGATTCCATCGATCCGCCGCGACTCCGCCGTGAAGACCGAATACCAGCGCCGGGATGCTGTCGGCGAGCCGCACCGCGATCACTCCGAGCGGACCGCCGGTGACCAGCGCCATCCACATCAGCGCGATGTAGTGAAACGAATCGCCAAGTTCGCTGATCGATATTGCGAAGTAGAGCCGCCGGAAATCCTTGCGACGAAGCAGTTGGAGGGCGCGCGGACGCATCGCGCGGGTCACATCAGGGGTGCAACGAGCGCCGGCACTTCAGACTTCGCGCGAGGTTTGGTCGTCGATCAAGGTGGCGAGGCCTTCGCGATAGGGCGATGCCGGCAGGTCGTCCACGATACCGCGCGCGAGCGCGATTTGCTCCGCCACGAGGCGGCGCGCGTCGGCGACGATCTCCGGCGCTCGCAGCAGCTCAAGCGCGCGTTCGAGCACGGCGCCTTCGATCTGCGTGCTGTTCTGGAAGAGTTTGCGCAGCTCTGCGCTGCGCTCAAAGCCGAGCACCACCGGCAGCGACGGGATGCCCGCGCGCAAGTCGGAGCCGACCGGCTTGCCGATTTTCTCCTCGGGCCCAAGGATGTCGAGCATGTCATCGACCATCTGGAACGCGAGGCCCATCGCGGTGCCGAGCTTCGCCATCGCGTTGATCGTGCGCGGCGGCGCGCCGGCGAGATCTGCCGCAACTTTGCCGCCCGCGTAAAACAGCGACGCGGTCTTGCGATCGATCACGCTGATATAATCGTTCAGCGTCGCGGCGACGTTGTGGCGATAGCGGCTCTCCATCACCTCGCCTTCGGTAAGATGGATGCAGGCTTCGGCCGCGGTGCGAATCAGGCGTTCCTCGAAGCGGCTGCAGAGTTCGAAGGCGCGGCAGAACAAATAATCGCCGGCAATCAGCGACGGACCGAAACCGTAACGCGCGAACGCTGAAGGTTTGCCGCGCCGCAACAGGCCGCGATCGATGATGTCGTCGTGCAGCAGCGTCGCGGAGTGGATCAATTCGAGCGCGATCGCCGCATCGATGGCGAAGTCAACTTTCTGATTGCCGCCGCCGCACGCGCGATACACCAGCATGATGAAAGTCGGGCGCAGTCGTTTGCCGCCCGCATCGACGAGGTAATGACAGATCTCCGCAATGATCGACTCGTTGGAATCGAGCAGGCGCACGAGGCGCGCTTCCGCGGCGATCAGATCTGCCTCGACCAGGCGGGCCGGGCTAAGCAGCTCGGGCGTCGATGGGGAATCGAGTTGGGTTGCTTTGGCTCGTTTCACAGGATGCGGGTCAGCGGAATAAATCGGCTTCGGGCGGCCGAATCAACACTTTCGCGCTGCCTTCGTACGGTTCGTATTGATAGCCGCGCACCACGACGGCGGGCGTCGCGCCGGCTTTTTCCATTAGCAGTCCGGCCGCGCACGCGATGTCATCGGCGATTGCGACCACCGTATGATGAAGTTCGCGTCCGCCGAGATCGTTGGTGCCGCGCAGATCGAGCATCGGATTCATCCCCGCGATTCCAAGACATACTTCGGTGAGTCCGTCGCGCCATGGACGGCCGAACGTATCGGTGATCAGCACGGCTACAGTGACGCCGAAGCGTTTGCGTAATTCGTCGCGGAGACCGCGCGCCGACGCGTCAGGATCTTCGGGCAGCAGGATCGCGCGATCGTCCTCGAGGCTGTTCGATTCGTCCACGCCGGCGTTCGCGCAGACCCATCCGGGCCCCGTCTCGACGATAATGACGCCGTGATCGTTGCGCACGATTCGATTGGTCTGCCGCAGCACGACCTCGACCGCGCGCGGATCTTTTTCCCATCGCGCCGCCAGGTTTTTCGCGAAGTCAGACGGCTCGATCTCTTTCAGATCCAACACGCGGCCCTCTGCCTTCGAGACTACCTTCTGGCACACGACAAGGATATCGCCGTGCTCGAGCTTGAGACCGGTCTGCTGCAATCCGTCGGCAATCAACGCGGCGAGATCGTCGCCGGCTTTGATCATCGGGATTCCTTCGACCGCGGTGAGGCTTATCGTGCGCATCGGCGGGATAGCCTACTACACCTCGAGCGCACGCAGAACCGCCGACGCGAGTTCGGCCGCGCGCTCGGGCGTGGTCATGATGGTGTCGGTCGCAATCGCGCGCATCCCGAGGCGTTCGATCGGCTCAATGAATTTTCGGTCAACGTTGTCGATCACGAACAGTCCCACAATGTCGCGATACAACCTGGCGACGCCGAGCGGAGACACTTCCATGCCGAGGCCACGGAGCATCTTGTCAGCCGGGCCTTTGATCGTTTTGCCGCCGACGATTGGACTGATCGCGGCGACGCGGGATTTGGCTTTGCTCATCGCGTCGCGTACGCCGTCGAGTTGCAGAATCGGACCGAGCGACACGAACGGATTCGACGGCGCGAGAATTGTCGCCGCGGAATTTCGGATCGCATCGATCACTTCGCGAGTGGGACGCGCCTGCTCGATTCCGCGCAACTCGATTTTCTCGACGACACCGCGCGCGCGCCGGCGCACGAAATATTCCTGGAAGGGCAGGGCGGCGAGTCCGCGCAGCTTTACGAAGGTCCGCACCGAATCGTCGGTCATCGGCAGAATTTTCGATTTGATTTTGAATGCGCGCGCGACTTCCGCGGTGATTTGCGTGAGGCGCGCGCCCTGCCGCATCCGATCGGTGCGGTACAGATGCGTCGCGAGATCGCGATCGCCAAGGCCGAACCACGGCTTGCCGTAGAAGCGCTCGAGCGCCGGCAGCACGCAGAACGTCTCCTCAATCAGACCCCAGCCCTGTGCAGGATTCACCACGCCCGCCAGCGTGTACGTGACGGTGTCGATATCCGGCGATACGTGCAGCCCGTAAAAGCTTTCGTCGTCGCCAGTATTGACGACCACGGTCAGCCTTTTCGGATCGATTCGCCGAACCAGTCCGCGGATGAACTTAGCTGCACCCACTCCCCCCGCTAGCGTGGTGATCTGCTGCGAGCGGAGGGGACGCGATCGGGCGCGCTCCATTGGGTGCCTTTTTGCCGTAGAGTTTCTGGTAGAGCGTGGTGCGCTCGACCGCGACGCGGCCCATCTCGCGCGCCTTGTCCTCGAACACATCGACCGGGATGAACTCGCCCGAATCGCCGCCGGCCTGCGCCGTGATGCTCTCTTCCATCAGGGTGCCCGAGAAATCGTTGCATCCGGCTTTCAGCGTGAGCGCCGCGAGATCGATTCCGCACTTCACCCACGAGGTCTGCAGATTGTCGATTTGTCCGCGCAGAAACAGCCGCGAGAACGCATACATCTGGAAATCCAGTTGGCCGCGCTCGACCGGCGAGACGAGTCCCTTGCGAAAGAGCACCGTGTTCTGATGGATGAAGCGCAGCGGCACGAATTCGGTGAAGCCGTGCGTTTCTTTCTGGATCGTGCGCAGCAAATCGAGATGATTCACGACGTGCAGCGGACTCTCGACATGGCCATACATCACGGTCGAGGTGGTCGGCACGCCGAGCGAATGCGCAGTCGTGATGATTTCCACCCACGCCGCGACATCGACTTTTTTGTGGCTCAGAATCTCGCGCACGCCGTCATCCAGGATTTCCGCCGCGGTGCCCGGAATCGAGCCGAGACCGTGATCGCGCAGCATCGCGATGTACTCCGGATAGTCCATCCGCACGCGCTTGGCGCCGTACATGATTTCCATCGGCGAGAATGCGTGGATGTGAATCTCGGGAAACGCGCCCTTCATCGCGACCAGCAGATCGCGATACTTGAACGGTGGCATGTCGGGATTGATTCCACCTTGCATGCACACTTCGGTCGCGCCGCGAGCGACGGCGTCGGCCATCTTCTCGATGATCTTCTCGTCCGAATGATCGTACGCGTCGGATTCCCAGCGCTGCCGTTTGAAGCCGCAGAACTGGCATCCCACGAAACAGATGTTCGTAAAGTTGATATTGCGATTTACGACGTACGTAACTTCGTCACCGACATCTTCGGCCCGCGCGAGGTCAGCGCATTTGATCATCGCGCGGAGATCGTCGCCGACCGCGGTGTAGAGCCCGAGGCCTTCCTCCGGTGTCAGTTCCTTTTTCGCACGCGATCGCTCCAACGTTGCGCGAATCGGCGCGGACGCTTTGCCGAGCAGCGTCTCCAGTGGAGTGGCTTCGATCTCGTCGACGTAATTGCGCCAATATTCCAGATTCACGCTTCGCCTCCGACGCTCGATTCCTGAATCGCCCGATGCATCGTGCGCACGCGGCCGGCGATCGCGGGGTCGAGCCACTCATCATTGATGTATTCAGGATAAATTGCGAGCCTTTCGCCCAGCTTGAATCCCGCGCGCGCGCATCGCTCGCCGAGCATCTCGATATGTGGCCACGGCGCTTCGGGATTCACGTAGTCCTTGCTGAGTGGCGAGATGCCGCCCCAATCGTTGATTCCGGCGTTCAGGAACAACTCGATTTGATTCGGCGACAGATTCGGCGGCGCCTGCACGTTCATCGACGGTCCCAGCACCAGCCGCGCAGTCGCGATTGCGCGCGCCATGTCGTATGCGTCGGGCTCGGGCGCGTCGGCCATCGCGATTTCCGGCTTGGCGCGGAAATTCTGGATGATAACTTCCTGGATGTGACCGTGGCGCTCGTGCGTGTCGCGAATCGCGGTCAGACTTTTCGCGCGCTCCGCAATCGTCTCGCCGATACCGAGCAATATACCGGTCGTGAACGGGATCTTGAGCGCGCCGGCTTCGTCGATCATCTTGATGCGCAGAGCAGGATCCTTGTCCGGCGCAGCCTGATGAACTCCGCCGCTCGTCCGCAGCCGCGGCGAAATATTCTCGAGCATCAGGCCCATGCTTGCATTGAGCGGTCGCAGCGCCCGCATCTCAGCGGCGGTCATGAGGCCGGCGTTGGTATGCGGCAGCAATCCCGCGTCGATCGCGATTTCGCACGCGCGCCCGACGTATTCGATCGTCGTGCTGACGCCGAGTCCCGCGAGCGTCTCGCGATACGACTTGAACGCCACTTCGGGCTTGTCGCCGAGGCACATCAGCGCTTCCTTGCATCCAAGCTCAGCGCCGCGGCGCGACCACTGCTCGATTTCCGTGGGCATCATCGTCCACGCGCCGGGGTCGCCGGGATCCTTGCGAAACGTGCAGTAAGTGCATCGATCGCGGCATAGATTCGTCACCGGCAGGAAGACCTTGCGCGAGTAGGTAACGTCGCGTCCTTTGCCACGATCGCGCAGTTCGGCGGCGGCGGACATCAGTGCGTCGAGGTCGCGGTCGGGGCACTCGATCAGCAGGGTCGCATCGTCGTCGCCGAGCCGTTTTCCAGCAAGCGCGCGATCGAGAATTTCGCGAATCGATGCGCCTCTGCTGACGCCGGAGACGCGCGAGATTTGTGCGGACGCCATCATTCGGGTTTATAAGCCATCACCCTGGTGGAGGCAACCCAGTTGCAAATTAAAACTGCGATTTCGCACTCGCGTTAGCGATGCGTTTTCCAGATGATCGAGAGCATCATGTATCGAGCGCGTTCCTCCGGGGTGTGCCGGGGCGGTAACATCGCCTGAGGGTAGCGGAAGTGAACGTCAAGTAGGGGAGGGTGCCGGATGAGTTCGAAAGATGATCGCGTCATGTATCGAGACGCTATCCACGCGAGCGCGGCGCTGGCCCACACCTATTCAATCGTCGCGCGCGACCCCGACAACGGGCAACTCGGCGTCGCGGTCCAGTCGCATTATTTCTCGGTCGGCTCGGTCGTCACGTGGGCAGAAGCCGGGGTCGGCGCGGTGGCGTCGCAGGCGCTCAGCGAGCCCGCATACGGCAAGCTCGGGCTTGACCTGATGCGCGCCGGCAAGTCGGCCCAAGACACTCTGAACGGCCTGCTCGCATCCGATCCGATGAAGGAAATCCGGCAAGTCGCGATGATCGATGCGCGCGGCAATGCCGCCGCGCATACCGGTTCGATCACGATTCCAGAAGCCGGTCACGTCGTCGGCGATGGATTTTCGGTGCAAGCCAACATGATGCTCAAAAGCAGCGTGTGGCCCGCGATGGCCGAGGCGTATCGCGGCGCGAACGGGCCGCTGATCGATAGACTGCTCGCCTCGCTCGATGCCGCGGAGTCCGAGGGTGGCGATATTCGGGGCCGTCAATCAGCGGCGGTTCTGATCGTCGATGGCGCCAACACTGGCCGTTCATGGGACGACACGATTTTTGATTTGCGCGTCGATGACGCAGTGGAGCCATTGATCGAAATTCGCCGCCTCGCCGATGTCCGCAAAGCATACCTGCACCACCGGCTGGCCGACGCGGCAATGGCCGACGGCGATGTCGCGGCGATGGATCGCGAGTACGAAAACGCCGAGCGCCTGATCGGCGACAATCCCGAGATGCGCTACTGGCACGCGGTCGCGCTGTTGAGCCTCGGGCAAATCGAGCCCGGCCTCGCGATGCTCAAGGAGATCGGCGCTCGCGACCGCAACTGGATCGAGCTGACGCTGCGGCTGCCCGCCATGATGCTGCGGCGCGACCCGGCCGTGCTCCAGCGAATCAAGAATCTGCTGACATAACCGTCCCAATCGCGACAATTACGTTTTGCTCGCATCGCGTCCGCTGCGGTACTCTCGATCCGATAGGCAACTATCGCCCTGGAGTACCATCGATGCCCGAACCAACTGCCGTCCGCGGTTCCGCCGAGCTTGCGCCCAAGCTCGAGCACGAGCTGCAACTTTACTACTGGATGAAGCTGATCCGCGCCTTCGAGGAGCGGGTCTCGCGGCTTCATCGACAGAACAAAATCCTCGGCGGCGTTTACTCGGGCGCGGGCCAGGAGGCGATCGTCACCGGCATCTGCGCGCCGCTTGAGCCGGGCGATTTCGTCGCGCCGATCCATCGCGACATGGGCGTGTTCATCATGCGCGGTGTCGAGCCCGGCCGCCTGATGGCGCAATTGATGGGCAAGGAGACCGGACTTTCGCGCGGCAAGGATTCGTTCCTCCACGGCGGTGATTTGGAGCATCTGGTGTTCGGCTCGACCTCGATGCTCGGTTCGTCGCTGCCAGTCGCGGTTGGCGCGGCGCTGAAGTTCAGAATGAAAAAGGAAAAGAACGTGGCCGTCGCGTTTTTCGGCGAAGGCGCAGCGTCGCGCGGCGACGTCCATGAAGCGATGAACTTTGCCGGCGTTCACAAGCTGGCCGTGCTCTTCGTCTGCGAGAACAATCGCTACGCCTACTCGACGCCGCTCGAAAAGCAGATGGCGATCGAAAATGTCGCCGATCGCGCGCCCGCCTACGGCTTCAAGGGTTACGTATGCTCCGGCAACGATCTGCTGGCGGTGCTCGAACTGAGCGAGCGCGTGATTGCCCGTGTCCGCGGGGGCGAAGGGCCTGCACTGATCGAGTGCAAGACTTATCGATATCGCGGGCATAGCGAGCACGACGCCGCGCTCTATCGCGATAAGGAAGAACTGATCGAATGGCAAAGCCGCGATCCGATTCCGCGCTTCGAGTACTACCTTGAAAAGAAAGGCCACGACATCAAGCGGATTCGCGAGCAGGTGGACGAGCGGACGCGCGACGAGGTGCAGCAGGCGGTCGATTTTGCGGAATCGAGCCCGCTGCCGGAACCTCAAGAAGCACTTGAAGATATTTATGCGCCCAGCGGCGCCCCGACGTCGGGCAATCCTTCGACCAACGGTGCGCGCTAGATGGAATCCACCTACATAAAAGCGATCAATTCGGCGCTCCATGAAGAGATGCGCCGCGACGAAAACGTCTTCGTCATGGGCGAGGACGTCGCCGAACTGGGCGGCGCATTCAAAGCAACCGAAGGACTGCTCGAGGCATTCGGCGAAGAGCGCGTGATCGATACGCCCATCTCCGAGGCGCTGATCGTCGGCGCAGGAATTGGCGCGGCGGTGCTCGGGATGCGTCCGGTGGTCGAGATGCAGTTCGCGGATTTCATCTCGTGCGCCTTCGATCAGATCGTGAACATGGCGGCGACGCTGCGTTATCGGCATGGCGGCAAGGCCAGTTGTCCGCTGGTGATTCGAGCACCGTCAGGCGCCGGCGTGCATGGCGCGCTCTTTCATTCGCAGAATCCCGAAGCGTGGTTCACCCGCGTCCCCGGACTAAAAGTTGTCGCGCCCGCCACTGCCTACGACGCCAAAGGAATTCTGAAAAGCGCAATTCGCGACGGCAATCCGATCGTATATTTCGAGCACAAACGGCTCTATCGAAGTATCAAGGAAGATTTGCCCGAGGGCGATTTCACCGTGCCGATCGGCGTCGCCGAACTGCGCAAAGAGGGCGCCGACCTCTCTGTGATCACTTACGGCGGAACGCTCGGCCAATGCATCGATGCGGCGCGAATCGTCGAGAAGGAGGACGGCCTGTCAGTCGAAGTGCTCGATTTGCGCACGCTGCTGCCGCTCGATCGCGACGCGATTCTTGCGACCGCGCGCAAGACCGGCAAGGTGCTGATCGTGCACGAAGATCGCCTGACTGGCGGTATCGGCGGCGAGGTCTCCGCGATCATCACCGAGAACGCTTTCGAGTATCTCGACGGACCCGTGCGGCGCGTCGCGGCCCTGGATGCGCACGTCGCGTTCAGTCCGCCGCTCGAGGAATTCATCCTGCCCAACACCAACAAAATCGTGGACGCAATCCGCAGTCTGGCGGCCTACTGAACTATGGCTATTGACGTAACGATGCCCCAAATGGGCGAGAGCGTCGTCGAAGGCACCGTCACCAAGTGGCTGGTGAAGGAGGGCGACACCGTCGTCGAGGATCAGCCGCTGGTCGAGATTTCGACCGACAAAGTCGATACCGAGATTCCGTCGCCGGGCGCGGGCCGAATCACAAAGATCGTCGCGGAAGAGGGGCAGACGCTACCCGTCGGCGCAAAGCTCGCCGTGATCGAGCAGGCCGTCGCGGAGACCGTCGCCAAGCTCAAGATGGTCCCGCCCAAAGTTGCGGCGCCGCCACCCGCGATGCCCACCGAGAGTCGGCCAGCGCAGCGGGCTCCGGCCTCGATGCGAGAATCGGCGCCCAGCGCGCGCGCCGCGTCAGCCGCGCCGATTCAAGATGAAGGGGAACTCGCCAGCGCAGATTTGCATCGCCGATATTCACCAGTCGTGCTGAAGATGGCCGCGGAGGAGGGAATTGATTTAGGCCGCGTGCCCGGCACCGGCATGGGCGGACGCATCAGCAAACGCGATCTGACGCGCTATCTCGAATCGCTGCGCCAGGGCGGCGCTGCGATTTTAGAACCGCTCCAGCCCGCCAACGGCGCCGCACAAGCCGCTACCGCGCTAACTGCGCCGCCTGCCGTTTCGCAAGCGCCCTCCGGCGCGACGGCGCCCGCGTTTCGCCCGCCGATCTATCAGCCGGTCGAAGGCGACATCGTTGAGCCGTTCACGCGCCGGCGCAAGCTCATCGCCGAGCACATGGTTTTCTCGAAGACTCATTCGCCGCACGTCGGCACCGTAGCTGAGGTCGATGTCACCGCGGCGATGGCGCTGCGCGAGCGGCACAAAAACGAATTCGCGCGCCGCGAAGGTTTTGCGCTCACGTTCTTGCCGCTGGCTGCGGCGGCCACCGTCAAGGCGCTGAAGGAATTTCCGCGCATGAACGCGTCGGTGGTCGGCGATTCGGTCGTGATTCGTAAGGGCATCAATCTCGGCATCGCGATGGATACCGACGAGGGCCTGCTGGTGCCGGTGATAAAGGCGGCCGAGGGGATGTCGGTGGTCGGTATCGCGCGCGCGATGGAAGCACTCCGCCGCAAAATCGCCGACAAAAAAATCAGCGCCGACGATCTCGCCGGCGGCAGCTTCACGCTCTCGAATCCGGGCCGCGAAGGTAATCTCTACGGCTTTGCGATCATCAATCAGCCCCAGGTTGGGATCCTCAGGATGGGCGAAGTGAAGAAGCGGGCCGTCGTTATCGAAGCGGCCGGTGCCGACGCGATCGCGATTCGCACCATGATGTATCTCGCGCTGTCATACGACCATCGCGTCGTTGACGGGGTGCTCGGCAATCGGTTCCTCTACCGCGTCGCGCGCATCATCGAGGAAGCCGACTTCGAAATCTAGGGAAGAAAGATTTAACCGCAGATTGCGCAGATTTCACAGATTCAAAACGAATCTCATACTAAAAAGGGCGGCCTAATCAGCCGCCCTTTTTTCTTATCTGTGTAATCCCTTAATCTGCGGTTAATTCTTTTCGGTGCCTTAACCCTGCGGATTACGCTTCGGTCTTTGCCGCCTGTTTGACGAACTTCCGATGCAGGCTCGCCGACAGCCGCGCGACTTTGCGCCGCACCGTATTGCGATGAATCGTGCCTTTGCTGGCCGCCTTGTATAGAACCTTGGTCGCTTGTTTGAGAGCGTTGCGCGCCGAGGTTTCATCGCTCGACGCGATTGTCTCGGCTGCAGTCTTGGCGAGGGTGCGGGCCCGCGTCTTGACGACGCGATTGCGCTCCGCGCGCTTCAGGCTTTGACGATGACGCTTCTCTGCCGACGGGTGAATTGGAATATGAGGCATAACTAGCCTCATTTATCAGTGCGCGCCCCCCAGAGCAATACAGCCGTCCAAATGATCGCGTACCTGATTCCACTTCGACTTACCAATTAACCAAGGAAGCGATTGATAAACTCTGGCGATGCCTTTACAGTCGCGCCATGAAGCCTGGCCACGCCGCCGCGCTCGCGCTTGTGGGCTGGTATCTGATGCTCGGCGCCCCGCCCGCAAAAGAGGGAGTCCGAAACTATGATGCGCCGATGTCTCAATGGGTGCAGGTGCAAGCCTACGATAGTGCCGCCGATTGTGAAGCCGACCGCACACGGCGATGGTATATGTGCGATCAACAGGGCGATAAAGCCGGCGCTAAATTGTGGTTCGATGCGAAGTGCGTCACAACCGATGATCCACGCCTCAAAGCAAAATAAGCCACTCACGATTTTAAATCCAGACACTCAGCCGTGATTTAGGACATTACCGCGAAATGACTGGCCAGGGCGACCAAAGGAAAAGCCGGCCAAAGCGTCAACAGGGGACGACTGTCGCGTTGATGCAAAATCGCTCTATCTTCCTTCAGCGACGAAAAGTCCTTCCTTGAGAATCAGAAACGCTGAACGGAGCATCATCACCAGAACAGGTGTAAGTGTTGAGTGGGCGCCCCATGCGTTCTCGATAAGACTCGCGCGAGTTCGCGTCGTGAGGTCCAGTGAAGAACTCGCGCGTATCGGCCGGTATCAGTTCAATGACACCTTGTTCGCGAAGCTCAGGGCGAAAAAGACCCGCCGGGCCGATGAGTTGGTTTTCAAGGCGCTTTCTCTCAGCTGCGTTGCCCGCTTCATCTCCTAGCGCCGGATTGACGAAGAATACCTTGCGCAGAGAAATGTTATCTTGAAGACCGGCCGCTAGAAGGTATCTGAAGTGCACATCCGTCGGAGGGACGGAGTAGCCGAGAATGACTAAGTTGGTTGCGGTTTTTAATGCGGCGACCGCCGCGTCCCATACCCCTGCAAAGAAGCCTACAAACATCTTGTGCCAAGTTGGAGGCACGAGAAAGGGCGATACCCCGCGAGCTCGCACAGCATCGTAGTTCTCACAGAGAGACAAGCGCATATAGCCGGGCTTACCCGACAAGCGACGGTTCGGTTTAACGGCTTTACCTTCATCTACCTGGAGTTGCGCCAGCAGCACCCTACGCCCAAGCCGCTCCTGCTGTTCGGGTAGCAAAGCAATCCAATTCACAGAACCATGTAGCTTGAGTAAGGCGACTCCTGCGTTTGCGTACGAGTTTTTGATACGCGCAGCCGATTGGTCAAAAGAAATGGCCTCGATCGGTAGCCCATAATGAAAGGGCAAGTCGAGCTCTTGGAGTGATTGCTCAATCAAATTGTCGTAGTTAAATGTGATGATTGTATCGCGATGGTTGTCTCCGTTGTTGTTGAAATAGCCGCACATTACGCCCATATAGAAATCGTAGGGCGGGCAACTGTGCCATTGACCTTTCCGGACGCCCTTCTTCATATCTTCCTGGATATAGGAGAGAGGCATCCGCCAACTCGCCGGCCTTTTCCAATCGGGCCGATCTAATACGCCAATTTGTAACCTGCTCCATACGTCAGTAGGCTTGGCAGTTTGTCGCGCATACTCGAGCGTCGCAGCGATAGCCAAGGGCATCGAGTCCGCCAACTTTTTGTCGCCACTCGCAGAGGCAAGACTGAACAGCTCCTCGACATTCTCAATATTCAGAGGAACCCGATGAGCCGCCGCAGCCGCGCGGATGCGAAATTCAAGCACCCGCTCAATAGCTTCCTTTTCGGCATTGCGTCCACCTTGCGCTTCTAACCAGGCAGCGGCATCACGCATCCTGTTCATGAAGTCCTTAATAAGCGGAAACCCCGCGTCGGCAGAGAAACCGGCCCCCAAGATATACACGTTGCGGTCGTTATAAGCGCGGATAGGCGGATCGTTGGGCACTTTGCGAACCTCCCCTTGTTTCTGCGTTACAATAGGGCACGATGCCGCGTTGGGTTCTGCTTCGGCAATCATGGATACGGACTAAACCAAAATATTGCGTCCCTGATGACCCAGATTGATACCGCCCGTGTCATTCCGAGCGAAGCGAGGAATCCCGGATCTTTTCTTCGCCGAGAATTGCTCCGGGTTTCACGCCTCGTCGCCTCGCTCACTCGGAATGACACGGAACGGCTCTGCTTACCTTTGTTTTTACGATTCTACTGACAGCGCGTAGCGCGCATCTGTTTCGGACTCCGATTTGCTCCTCTCCTCATCGCGGCTTCTTCAGCTCCTGCCACAGCGATTCGATCGCTTCCGGCGGCATCTGCTTGAGATCGAGCCCGCGCTCGGCGGCGCTCTTCGCCAGCGCGTCGAACCGACCGACGAACTTGTCGCACGCAGCGCGCAATGTCTGCTCCGCATTGCGCCCGACGAAGCGCGGCGCGTTGGCGACCGCGAGCATCAGGTCGCCGATTTCCTCGCCCGCCGCGTCAAGGTTCCCTATGTCGAGCGCGTGCTCGATCTCCGCGATTTCCTCGCGCACTTTGGCGAGCACCTCGCGCAAGTTTGCCCAGTCCATCCCGGCCCGCCGCGCCTTCTCGCCGAGCTTTTCCGCACGCATCAATGCCGGCAGGGCGCGACCGACATGAGCGATACTCTTCGCGTCCTGCGTCTTCTTCTCACGCTCGCTTTGCTTGATACGCTCCCAATTCTCGATCACCTGATCGACGGTGTCGGCGCGCGTATCGCCATAGACGTGCGGATGGCGTCTTACGAGTTTCTTCGAGGCATCTTCGAGCACGCCGGCCAAATCGAATTGATTCTGCTCCGCCAGAATGATGCCGACGAACAGGCTCTGCACGATCAGATCGCCCAGTTCTTCGGCGACCTCTGGCGAATCGCCGCGCGCGATCGCGTCGGAAACTTCGTACGCCTCCTCGATCAGATGGCGCGGCGTGTCGGCGAGCTTCTGTTCGCGATCCCACGGGCATCGCTCCCGCAGTTCCGTCACGACGGTCAGTAATTTCGCGAACGCCGAGGCCGCATCGTTATCGCTCATGCGCGCGATCTTAGCATGCGATTTTCCCGAGTCCGATCATGCAGCGCTCTT
The DNA here is from genome assembly GCF_030646925.1 of Candidatus Binatus sp. NCBI lineage: Bacteria > Candidatus Binatota > Binatia (SeqCode) > Binatales (SeqCode) > Binataceae (SeqCode) > Binatus (SeqCode) > Binatus sp. (SeqCode). Next base: position 88,572 of record NZ_JAUSKL010000089.1, read on the forward strand.
CGATTAGCGATAGCCAAGCGCATAGCCACCGCACTAAGATCGCGGCAAACGCACCTCTGGAGTGTCGCGATGAAGATAATCGATATCGGCGTTCCACTCGACGCGGCCCCCTACGCGCCCTGGACCTACCGCTTCAAGCGCGTCACGCACGAGGAAGGCGCCCGCGCGATGCTGCGTTTGTGGAAGGGCTCCGACGTCGGCGATTACCCTGAGTCGATGGCCTTGAGCTGGGAGACCATCACGCTCACCGGCCACGCCGGCAATCACCTCGACGCGCCGTGGCATTTCGGACCGCTCTGCGAGGGCAAGCCAGCGCGCACGATCGATCAGATTCCGCTCGAATGGTGCTACAGCGACGGCGTGCGCTTCGATTTCCGCCATCGCCAGGGCGAGGACATCACCGTCGAGGATTTGCAAAACGAACTCGCGCGCATCGATTACAAACTGAAGCCGCTCGATATCGTGCTGCTGTGGACCGGCGCCGATCAATTTATCGACGATATCGATGAATACGTGCGGCGTCAGGCCGGTCTTTCGATCGCGGGACAGAACTTTCTGCTCGATCAGGGCGTGAAGCTGATCGGCATCGATGCGATTGCGATGGACGTATCGTTCGCCACGATGAATCGCGCGTTTCGCGAGGGCCAGCCCGATCCATTCTTCCCCGCGCATTTCGTCGGCCGCAAACGCGAGCATCTGCACATGGAGAAACTCGCGAACCTCGGCGCAATTCCGCGGCCGTTCGGATTCAAGGTAAGCGCGTTGCCGATCAAAATCACCGGCGGCAGCGCGGGATGGGTGCGCCCGGTCGCGATTCTCGAAGATGACTAAGGCTACGCGCTGATTACCGGTTCGAGCACCTTCGTCGTCAGAAATTCAGACAAGTCGGTAAGCGTCTCGGCCGTGATTTCGTGGCCGCAATCGTATTCGCGAAACGTCACCGGCATGTTCAACGATTGAAGCGTCTCGACCGACGCGCGTGCGCGAGTGATTTCGATCATGTCGTCGGCGCGGCCGTGCTGGACCAGCGTCGGCAGCCGCTCGAGCGATTCGGGCTCGCGCGCTTCGTCCTTCAGCTCCGGCGGAAACATCGTCGCGATTCCCACCAGCGCCGCGAACTTCGACGGATTCCGCACCGCCAGCCGATACGCCATCATGCCGCCCTGGCTGAAGCCGAGTATCACCAGCTTCTTCCGATCGACCGGATATTTCTGCAGCGCCACATTCAGGAACTCGGTTGCGGCGCGCCCCGCATCTTCGATCGCCTCGCGATCCGGCGGCCCGCCCATCCGGATCGGAAACCATGCGTAGCCGCGCGTCGGGCCAATCGGCACTTCCATCGGGCCCTGCGGACAAATCACCATGAAGCGGCCGTCCGCGATATACGGTGCGAGGCCGAGCAGGTCGAGCGCGTTGGCGCCGAACCCATGCATCGCGATTAGCGTCGGATGCGGGCCTTCGCCCGCGGGTTCATAGACGGCATGAATCAGTCGCATCGATTCGGCCTCCCGTAATTGGCGCATCATAGTCACCCTCGATGCCGCATCGCCAGCATGCACCGAAATGTGAAACGCCCGATGCGCCGACTGTTCATCGCGCTCGCGATAACAGCTATCTTATCCGCGCGCGATGGTGAAACTCCTGAACCGGCTTGGCGAACGATTGGCGGCGCGAGCGTTGATGCCCACCCTGGGCGTTGTCGCGCTCGCCACATTTTCGATCGCCGCCGCGGCGCCGCACAGCACCGCGAGCGGAAAGTTCATCGGACTCATCGCCGGCGCGATGCTCCTCGCGCTCGTCTGTTACGCGCTCTTCGACTACCTGCGGCCGCTGATCGACGATCGCGAATCGGGCTTGCTGATCGCTCTTCTAATCCTGGTCGCGATCGCGATCGTGAAGCTGGCCGTGATGCCGTTCTTTCCCGGCTTCGGCCCCGACGTCGGCAGTTACCAATCGTGGGCCAGCCAAATCGCCGACCAAGGGCCCGCGCAAACGTACCAGGAAGGTTACTTTCTCGACTATCCGCCCGGCTATCTGTACGCGCTTTGGGTCGCCGGCCTGGTTGGAAGTGCGATCGGTGCGACCGGCGACTTCTACCGCGTGATCGTCGAGAGTCCCGCGATTCTCGCCGACCTCGCGCTCGCCGTCCTGATGTTCGCGTTCGTGCGCCGCAGCCATCGGTTCATCGTCGCGCTGGTTGCGATGCTGATGGTCGCGCTGAATCCAGCCTTGCTCTACGACACCGTCATCTGGGGCCAGAGCGATTCGGTGCTGACCTTCGTGACGCTGCTGAGTATCGTCGCGATTCTCGGCGAGCAATACGAAATCGCCTTCGGACTCGTCGCGATCTCGATCCTCGTAAAGCCGCAAGGCCTGATGATCCTGCCGGTGCTCGGCTGGTGGACGATGCTGAAAACCGACGTCGCGACCTGGCTGCGCTCGGGTGTCGCGCTGATCGCCGTCGCGATCATCGGCATCGCGCCATTCCAGATCGGCCACGAGTGGAACTGGATTCTCAAGCTCTACACTTCGACCGCCGCCTATTATCACGAGACCTCGGTCAACGCGTTCAACCTGATGGCGCTTATCGGCGGCTTGCGCGCGGGCGACGACGGCACGATCGGCGGCATCACGTATTTCGCGCTCGGCATGAGCATGCTGGTTCCGCTGTATGTGTACATCGCGTGGATTCTGTGGCGCGGATGCACGCCGAAGCGGCTGATCTTCGCGTGCTTCATCGCGATTTTCGGCTTCTTCATGGTCGCGCCGCGGATGCATGAGCGCTACTTGTATCCCGCGCTCGCGCTCGCGGTTCCGCTGGCTCTGGAGGCGCCCGAGATGCTCGCGGTGTTCGTCGTCCTGAGCGCAACGTGCCTGTTCAATCTCGCCTATATTCTGCACACGCTCGAGACGGTTGTATTCCTCGACGGGCACGATGGACTCGCAATGGCGGCGTCGGCGTTCAATTTGGCGGTGCTCGCAATCTCGGTTTATTTCGGCGCGACCGGACTCGACCGCAACGCACCTGATCGCATCGAGCGTCCCGAACGCGCCGAACCCATCGATGCCGATGAAGTTCTGGAGTCGCGCGAAGCGAGCCATCCGATTGCATCGCGTAATCTGCCGGAAGCTTTCACCTGGGATCGCGTCAAAAGTTGGCTGGCCACCAGTCGCGCTCACGCTGGTCCGGAAGAGGAGGTACACGCGCCGCCCTGGATTGCCTACGACACCCTGATCATTTCCGCGCTGCTAATCGCCGCGGCGATTACGCGCTTCTGGCATCTCGGGCATCCCGCCGACATCGTCTTCGATGAAGTTCATTTCGTCGCGCAGGGCCGGCACTATCTGCACGGCGAATCGTTCCTCGATCCGCATCCGCCGCTCGCGAAACTGGTCATCGCCGCGGGCATCTGGCTGTTCGGCGATCATCCGTGGAGTTGGCGCGTCGGCAACGCGACCATCGGCACCGCCTTGGTCGGCATCACGTATCTGCTCGGGCGCAGGATGACCGGATCGCGCCTCGCCGGTGCGATTGCCGGTTCCTTGATTCTGCTCGACGGATTGTTCCTCGTCGATTCGCGCGTCGCGGTGATCGATATTGTCTATCTCACCTGTGCCGCGGTCGCGTACCTGATGCTGTTCAAGTTCGCGCAGTCGAACGATCTCAAGGAACGCCGCGTCGTGCTGATTTGGCTCGGCCTTGCGCTCGGGCTCTGCCTGTCGAGCAAACTCTACATTCCTGCGATCACATTTCTGCTCGTGATGGGATTCCTCGTGTATATCATGATGCGCCGCGGGCCCGGCCCTACTCCGATTCCGCCGGCCAGCCAGCGCCGCACGGTCGCCGCGGTCGCGATCGTCAGCGCCGTCGCCTCGATGGCGTATCTCGTGATTTTCATGCCGCACTACTACCTCGGATGGTGGGGTGGCATCTCCGATCTGTTCGACTACTTCAAGGAAATCGTCTGGTACGAGGACAGCGTCAAGCTCGCGACGCATCCGTACTCGTCGAAGTGGTGGAGTTGGCCGCTGATGCTTCGTCCGATCGCGTACTGGCAGGATTTTCCCAAGACCGGCAACGTCTCGACCATCTGGGGCGGCGGCAATCCACTACTATGGTGGGGCGCGCTTACCGGCATCACGATCACCGCGGTCAAAGCACTCGAACGTCCCAGCCTGACGCGCTCATTTCTCGTCGTCGGCTATCTCAGCTACCTCGTGATCTGGATTTGGATCGGCCGCACGCTTTTTCTCTATCACTACATGGGCTCGATCTATCTCGGCTACATCGCGCTCGCGATGGTGCTCTCTGATTGCTTCGAGAATCGCGCCGAGTCGTGGGAGCATCTCGCATTGCTGCTCACGATGACGCCGGCGTTCGTCCTCGGCCTCGGCACGACGTTGGGCGCCGTCGCATTCGGTGCGGTGCTGGTCGTGTACGAGGGGTTCACGCTGAAGTCCGGCCACGCCGGCCGGTTCGTCGCGACCGTCTTCATGATCGGCGCGATCATTTTGTTCGTGTATTACTTCCCGGTGTGGATCGGATCGCCCATGAATCGCGACGGCTACTACGAGCGGATGTGGTTGCAGGGTACGGATATCCGAAACTGGATCTGATGAAGCGCACGCCATACTCGCCGCCGCGCGCGATCCGCCGCTCGATTCTGCTCTGCGCGATCTTCGCCGCGCTTGTGATAACGCCTTCGCTATCGCGCGCCGCCGAGAATCTTCTAAAGAATGGCGACTTCTCCACCGGCTCCGGCGATCAACCCGACGTCTGGCGCACCGAGGCGTGGATCAACAAGCCCGAGAGTTTCGAGACGCACTGGACCAATCCGCCGGCCCCCGGCATCAGCGAACTCGAAGTGAATAACATCGAGGCCAACGACGGCCGCTGGATGCAATCGCTGACGCTGGGCCCCGGATGGTACGAACTCAGCGCCGAGGTCCGCACCGAAAACGTCGGCGACAAGGAAACCGGCGCGTCGATCTCGGTGCTCGAGGACGGCGTGATGTCCGCCGACATCCACGGCACCAGCGGATGGCAGCGCGTGTCGCTCTATCTGAGAGTCGGAAAGCAGGGCGCCGATATCGATGTCGGGCTCCGCGTCGGCGGCTTCGGCAGCCTGAACACTGGCAAAGCTTTTTTTAAGAATTCGCGGCTGATCAAGATCGATGCGCCGCCGCCGCAAGCCACGCCGGCCTTCGATCTCACGGAAATTCGCAAGCAGGCGCTGCCGGTGCCGATCGGCAGGCCGTATTCGATGGTGCTGACTTTCATCGGGTTGATTCTCGTCGCGATCGTCGGATGGCGCGTCTTTGGCGAGGAGCAACCCGTCGCACAACCTGCGAGCGACGCGGCGAAAAAACGAACCGAGCGGGCGGCGCGGCGATGAACGCAGCCGAGAAACGTAATCGTCAAATCGAAAACGCGGTCTTCCTGATCCCGTTCGTCTCCTACGCCTACTTTTACCAGGGCTCCGATCAGAGCGTCGCCTGCCGCTTCGATCTGATGCGCTCGATGCTCGAGAAGGGCACGCTCTGGATCGACGATTTCTGCGGTTTCAACACCGCCGACATCATCAAATTCGGCCCGCATATTTATTCCGTCAAAGCGCCGGGCACTTCCTTCACCGCCTTGATTCCGTGGGCCGCGATCAAGCTCGCCTTGACGCCGTTGCAGGCGAATCACGAGGAAATGTTCTGGGCATTCGCGACCTATCTGACGACGCTCGCGACGACCGGCCTCCTCACCGCGCTGATGTGCCTCGTGATGTATCGATTCGCGCGCTTTCTCGGCGCGCCGGAAGGCCGCGCCGCCGGCATCGCGATGATCCTCGGCCTCGGCACGATTGCCTTCCCCTATGCGACGGAACTCACCGGCGAGCCGGTCGCCGCGGTGACTTCATTTTGCGGATTCTACCTGGTTGCGACGTTCACCAAGCGATCGTCGATCGCGCGCGCGTTCTTCGGCGGCTTCCTCGCCGGCTGGGCCGTGCTCAACGACTACCCGGTCTTTCTCGCCGCCGCGGCAATCGGGATTTACGCGCTGTTCAAGTTGCCCGCATGGAAAGATGTGGCCGCATTCTCGGCCGGCGCCGCGATCACCGCGATCGTGTTATTCGCTTACAACTGGGGCGCATTCGGCAGCCCGCTCTTCTTCAGCTACCAGGCCTTCAAACTGCCCGAGAACGCCCAGTTTCCCGAGCAAGCCGTCGGCTTCGTCGGCCTCACCTATCCGAAAATCCGCATCCTGTGGAACGTCCTGCTCGATCCTCAGCGCGGGCTCTTATTTTGCAATCCGGTGTTGCTGCTGACGATTCCGGCGGTCGCATACTTCGCCCGGCAATTGCGATGGCGCGCCGAATTCGCCGTGACGGTCTTTGCTTTCATGGCGTTGATTCTCTTCAACGCCTCCTACGGCGAATCGATCGTATCGTGGGGCGGCGGCACCGCGACTGGTCCGCGCCAGATCGTCGCGGCGATTCCGTTCATGGTATTGACGCTCGCGTTCCTGCCGGCTGCGTCGGACCTCCTGCTCGGCGCGCTGGCCTTCGTCTCGGTTGCGATCATGCTGATGGCGACTGCGACCAATCCGCACTTTCCCTATGAGTACGAAAATCCGGTGCGCGATTTTGCGCTGCAACAATTCATGCGCGGCGATTTCGCCACCAATCGCGACTCGTTTTTCGGCGGCGGTATGCTCTTCGGCGACTCGATCGCTTTCAATCTTGGCACGCTGCTGCGATTGCCCGGCCCGATGCAATTATGGCCGCTCGCGGCGTGGTGGATTATCGGCGCGTTCGATTTCGCCGAGTCGCTCCAACTATGGGGCCGCAAAACGACGCGTCATCTGATCGCGATTGCCGCCTCGATCGGAATCGCCAGCATCTTTCTGCTCTCGATGAGCGCCGCGATTTTGCAGCCTTACGAACTCAGCCGCCCGAACGGATTGCTCGGCCGTTACATGGTCGGCGACAACTGCGCCGATAGCCCGCCGCATATCGTGCGCGTCGATCCGCAACTCGACTTCGTGAATATCGGCCACATGGGTGCGATGCCGTTTCCGTCGTGCACCGTGTGGAAGGGCCAATTGATCGCGCCGACCGCCGGCGACTACCGTTTCGCGATCGACGTTGACGATTCAGGATGGGTCGCGATCGATGGCGTGCAGATCATTCGCGATCCGGGCAACACCAGCAAGCCGCACGAGGAGGGCACTATCCACCTCACCGCGGGACGGCATCTGATCGAGGTCGGCCAGCGCAACCTCGCCGGCGACGCCTACATCCATCTTTTCTGGCAGCCGCCCGGCGCCGGCGGCCCCGAAATTATCCCGTCGAAAGCGTTGATTCCTGAGCGCCTCGATCACGCCGCGCGCTAATCCCGTTCCGGTATCAAGCCCGCCCGCGTGATTTCGCGTCGTTCGCTCTTGTCCAGCGCTTCCGCTGCGCGCGAAAGCGGAAACGTCGCATCGCACATCTCGCGGTACGGAAACCGATCGATATGCGCCGATAGAAAATCGAGCGACTTCTTCAAGTAGTGCGGCGGATAGGTCGCGACGCCGATGATCTCCAGCGATTTGAAAGTGATCAGCGAAGGCGCAAGCTCCACCGTCAGCTTCGGCGATATGTTCCCGACTTCGATCAGCCGCCCGCCGTTGCGCGTGAGGCGAATGCCATCCATGAACGCATTCGGCACGCCCGCGACTTCGAGCACCACGTCGGGCAGACCGTTGCACAACTCGCGGACGCGTTTTTCGCGCGCCTCGAATTCAGCGTGATCGCTCATATCGATCGTATCGTCGGCGCCGAAGCGTTTCGCCTCGCGAAGCCGCAGCTCGACCCCGTCGATCGCGATCACTCGCGCGCCGCGCGCCTTCGCGATCGCCATCGCATGCAGCCCGAGTCCGCCTGCGCCAAGCACCAGCAACGTCTCGCCGTATGCCAGCCGCGCGCGATCGAGGCTCCAGTACACTTGCGACATCGCGCAGTTGGCCGACGACGCGATCGAATCGGGCACGTTGTCCGGCACTCGATAAAAGTGCTGCTCGGGCTTCACGATATAATGCGTCGCGAAGGTGGCGGTGAAATGCGGCGGCTCGTCGGGATGGCGCATGCCCATCCCCTTCGCCGTGCACGCGGCATGATTGCCGGTCACACAATTCACGCATCGATTGCACACCGTGTAGTACACCGGCGCGATGCGGTCGCCGACCTTGACCGGCACGCCCGCCCAGTCGGTCTTCACGCCCGCGCCCAGCGAATCGATATGCCCGCTCATCTCGTGACCGGGCATGATGCCGCGGCGGCCAAATTCTCCCTTCCACATGTGCACTTCGGAACCGCACACATTGGTCTGCGTAACGGTCGCCACGATTCCGCCGGGCTGCGCGGTGGGAACGTCATATTCGTGAAATTCAATCTGATGCGCTGCGGGAATAAATGCGACGCGGCCTTTCATCGTGATGCCTCCGAAGAATTTGTGAATCGCCGCATCGGCGAGTTGGATCGTCGCCTCGGCGAATTGAAGTGATGGCCCGTTTTCTATCCTGCGCGAAAAAAATGTCAAGCGCGTGCGCTTCGACCTCGCGCGACCGTCATTCAACGCGATGCCGGCGGCGCGCCCGGTATCGTCAACGGCGATAGTCCCGGCGCGATCGAAAATCGCGACGCCGCGGGCGATTTGCCGATGGTCGAGCCCGAGCCCCGGTTATCTGATGACGTCGGTAGCGTCGGTCGCGCCGGCGCGATCGCTGCCGCCGTCGGCTCAGACGCCGGCGGAGACTCGCTCGGTTGCGTGAACGTCGGTCGCCGAGTCCGCTTCGCCACTACCAGCAATTGCCGCAGCAGATTCGATTCCTCAGTCCCGCGCGATATGCAATCGACGTCCTTGGTCTGGCGCAGCGGCACCCGCACCGGCGACGCAAACGTCGCGCGCACCTCGACGACGCTTGCTTCCTTGCCGTGCGGCCTCACCAGGAAATTGTACACCGACGACGAATTCGGCTCCGGCTCGGCGGCATACGTTCCGACCACGCTCTTGATCTTGCCGCAATCGGCGTCGCGCAGCGTGAAGCGCGGTCCCACCGCCTCGATAATCCCGTGATTGGAATCCTGCGCCTGAATCCGCATCCCATTTTCCTGGATCATCGAATTGACCGCGTCCCACGCCAAGTCGTACGGCAGCGGAATCACCACCCGCTGCTGCTCGTCGCGCGGCGGCTCGGTCATCGGCGGATAGACGCACGCACCGGCGGCGATCGAAATCGCGAGCGCCGCAATCCGCAGGTAATTCTTCATCGCGGGTCGAACTCTCATTAAACTGCGGTCGCATGATAGCAGAAGGCGCGCACCGAACGCCCAACCAATGCGACGTAGCACTCGGCCGATCCGGGTCCTTGATACCTCGCCCGTTACTTTACGGGAGAGGAGCCCGCCGCTGCGGCGGGTAGGTGAGGGTACCGGATCGCCCGACACAGCACCGTGCGTTCCGGGTGAATGTCGTCAAACGGCCGGGAACTTCAGTTCGTCGCGTCGCTGATGCCGACCTTCAAAGGTGCTCGGGGTTTTGAATCCCCCTCGCTCCGCCACACAGTCTGGCATGTTTCCCTACATTATGGAGGAGTGATGAAATCGGCGCGTGGGGCGCGAATCACGCGCGACCGTGGACCCGGAGAATGCCAACGGCTGCGGCTGAGCGCAAAATGGCGCAAAATTCTCTGTTCGCGATTTCGGCGTGTCCATCCGCGAGCCGGCCTCCATCTTGCTGGAGGCCAGTACGTACTTGGGTAGCGCAAGCTACTCCGCCGCGTAAAGTCTATCGGATGTCCAGAGCCTGGTCCTGCGCGCTCCAGAGCGGGGGCAGTTCGATTCTTTGGGTCATTGCGAGGGTGGTGAGGTCCGCCGGCTGGCGGCCTTCGGCGATCGCCTCGACGATCCTGGGCGCCAGAAACGCCAGCCGCATCACGCGCCGCACGTGACGGCCCGTAAGATGTTCTCGGTTGGCGATCTCGCCGATCGATTGCGCCCGGCCCGCCAGCAGATCGTTGGACCATCGATACGCTCGTGCGGTCGCGTTGAGCAGCGGTAGATCGACACGCGCCGTTGGCGTGGCGTCACCATCAATGATCAGGCGCATCTCAACGCCGCGCCGCCTCATCCGCATCGGGACGAGTCGAGCTAGCGCAAGTTCGTTCGGAGTTGCGGCATCATGCCCTTCATCGGATGGGATCGGCAACTTGATCAATACCTGGATGCCGTTCTGCTTGAGTACGACGCGTTCGATCAGCCGGGTCAGTACTGATGCAGCTTCCGCTTCGGACCGCAGGCTTTGAATCCAGGCTTCGGCGACCTTGAATATCGAGGGCAATCGGCTCGCATCGATGTCGAACTCCTCAATCGCTCCGGCGATTGCCGCTCGATCACCGAGAATCTGCTGAGCCGCGGCATTAACGACCCGCTCAAGCTCCGGTGCAGCTACGCGCCACCCGCGCTGGTCATCTTGTAGCGACCCCCTGACCAATCCGCGCGAGACGTAGTAGCGATAATGGCGCGCGCCTTTTACCGCGCCCTGCACATACAGGGGCTCGCCATTCTCGTCGAACAGTTTGCCCGCGAGCGGGCTGGGCGGCGCCTTGGTCGGTCGTTCGCGATGCGTAGCGGCTTGTTCGCGCAAGTGCTGCTGGACCTTCTCCCACAGCTCCCGGCTCACTATGGGCTGGTGTTGCCCTGGATGGCGTTCCTTCTTGTGACGGATCTCGCCGAGATAGATCGGGTTAGACAGCATCTGGTACAGAGCCCCGCGCGAAAATTGCTGGCCTCCCGATCGCACACCGTTTTTTGACACCCGGACTTTGGAGACGATCTCGCGGCGCTCCAAATCGCCTCTCAGGAGCCGGACGGAACCGAGTTCCAGATATCGTTCATAGATGTGTTTCACCGTCGTGGCTTCGGTCCGATTGACTACCAGCCGGCGATCATGGACGTCGTAGCCCAGTGGTGGTACTCCGCCCATCCACATTCCCTTGCGCTTGGAGGCGGCAATCTTGTCACGGATCCGCTCGCCCGTTACTTCGCGCTCGAATTGCGCGAACGACAGCAGGACGTTGAGCGTAAGTCGGCCCATAGAGGTCGTCGTGTCGAACTGTTGTGTGACTGCGACAAACGAAATGCCATGCGCGTCGAACAATTCGACCATCTTGGCGAAGTCTGCGAGTGAGCGTGTGAGGCGATCCACTTTGTAAACGACCACCACGTCGACCAGTCTCCGCCGGATATCTTCCAACAGGCGCTGAAGCGCGGGACGCTCCATCGTCCCGCCCGAAAGGCCACCATCATCGTAGGCGGTCTTGATGAGCCGCCAGCCCTCGCCCGTCTGGCTCTTGATGAACGCCTCACACGCCTCGCGCTGCGCGTGGAGTGAGTTGAAGTCCTGCTCCAGTCCTTCCTCGGACGATCTGCGGGTGTAGATTGCGCAGCGTCGTGTTCGCGACTTAGCGTGCTCCATCGCGGCTCTCCTCTTGTGATCGCTTGAAGCCGAAAAACAACGGACCCGACCATCGAGTTCCAGTAATCTCGCGCGCGACTTCCGAGAGCGAACGGTAGTGCCTGCCTCGGAAACGAAATCCCTTTTCGAGAACACTTACCTGATGGCTGATACCGCGCCATTCGCGCACCAGCACCGCGCCGGGCTGCACGATGCGAGACGGTGTTGCGGCCAAAGCCGACCCGTTAGCGCCATCATGGGCGAACTCTGCCAGCAGGCGTCGGGTCGAGGGCTTGAGGCCGCCGAAAGCTTTTTCCTGAAGGCGATACGCGATCGCGCGCGTCAGGAAGGACCGGCCGATGTCGCGCGACGGCGCCTTTCCGAACATGGCTCTCCAGCGCTCACGGAGTTCATCAACACCCAGCTTCGACAGGCTCGCGATTTCCGCGGCGAGCGCTTCGCGGCCGATAGCCGGTGCGCGCCGCTTCATGATCGTTTCTCCAAATATTTCGCGACCTTCAGCTCGGCATCCAAGCTCATATATGGTCCTCCACGAGGTGGGATTTGCTGCCCCAAATGACACCACACACATTGCTCGTTTCGTCGCACGGAGCCAGTCATGTGCTGCTCGAGATTTCGGGAAATATCCGCTCTCACCAGGTCGTTTCTGGCGCGATTTCGGCAGTCCCATTCGCCTTCCAATCGCCTCGATCGTGCAGACCGTCGATGCGTAGTAGCGGCTTATCTCTTTCTGCGCGAATGACGTCGGGAAAATTGGAGGAAACCACTCGCTTCAGGCGCCGACCAGAGCAAACATCCCGACGAGCCCTTACGGCTCAAGGAGATTCAGAACAATGGGACACGCGAAACTGCCGAACGGAAGCGGGCATAAGCCAATCGGACACTCTTTGTCATCGGACCGGAAAAAAGCGGACCGGAAAAAGGCTGAGTCCGCACGCCCGCTCCGGAAGGAGATAAGCAGCGAGTCGAAATCAGACAAACTGGTTTGCCGCTATTGCGGGAGCGATGACCTAGCTCCGAGTTTTATCAAGCGGCGCGACCGCCGATGCCGCAAGTGTTTTAGCAAACGGTATGGCTCAGCGGCACAGGCGCCGAAGGCAACGGTCAAGAAGAAGTAAATTCCACCACGACGTGAAATGAGGGACCGGGCTCGAAGGGGCGCGGCCCTTTTTTCGTTTAGGGATTCCTTTGCGGGCGAAGCTGAACGAAATCTGCCCGTGCCGAAAAGCCGCTGAGAGGACTGGCTGTTTGCCCTGAATCGAGCAGAGCGATATTTTCGCCTCTTTTGGCGCCTGCTGGCGTGCGTTGAAAGTCGCCTGAGAGTTCGAAACGACTGCGCTCCGCCACCCAGTCCTCGAGGTTGAGCATTCTCCGCCGGAGTGCGCGAAATTGGCGCGTGTGCGCGGCTTCAGGCAATCAAAGGGGACTGGAGAATCGCCAGTTGCCAGTATCGCCGCGGATGCTGCCCGGTTCCTCTCCGCCCGCCGCACCGGCGGTGCCCTTTGCGTCGATTTCAACCCCTTTTCGCTTTTCTCCTTATGAGAGCGCGAAATACCTGCGTTTTATTCTCTCCGCCCGCCACTTACTCGGTGCGAGTCAGTTCCGATGAGGAAAGGAGCGGCTGGGGATGTTCATAGCGCCGCTCGGTTGGAGCCGCTCCCTATCCGGTCCTGGCATTCTCAACGAAGCGGAGTGCGCGCCGACGACTTGCCCTCTCCGGCACTTGCCAGAAGGGCCACGCGGTCGGCTTCACCACTGCCGCCGCCCTGGTCAACGAACTGCACGAAGCGCGCGATGAAAAGCGTCTGCCTGGTTCTCGTGTTTTGAGAATCGACAGGTAAGCCATTTCCAGCAAGAAACTGCGCCGACCGAGATCGTCGTAGCCTTTGGCAATCTCGTCCAGAGCTCGAACCTGGTAGCCGCGAAGAGTGAGATTCGGGTGCAGACAAACGATGCACCGCGCATCACTCTAAGCCGACACTTGTTCGAGCAACTTCCTGGCGTCCTTGAGATCGGCGGTGTCCAAGCCCTCAGTGAACCAGCCGTAGATATCGCCAAGAATCGTGCGCGCCTCGCGGCCGCGTCCACTATCGCGAAGCACCCGGCTGAGGCTCATCGATGCCCTAAGTTGCCATGATTTAGCGTTTTGCTGCCGCGCTAAAGAAGAATCCCAATTGGATCGAAAGTGAAGGACGCGAGTAAAGCTGCGCTGCGGCGATTCGTAAGGCGCGCGACGGACAAAGACGTGGTGCAGTCGCCGTCGCCCTAGCAGGTTGCGGAAAAACCCGGCGAAAGACGATTTCGGCGAAGAGTAAGCATTACTACGATTGCGAGAGTGCATCTTGGATCAATGTTGTCAGCGGTTAAAAACACTTTTTCCGCAACCTGCTAGGAGTGCAACAAGGTCATTGAAATGTTGAAGGCGTGGCGGAAGCGATTGAGCGGTGCAGAAGCGGAGGTGGTGGAATCAGGCGATGCCATACGATCCTGATAGTGAAAAGATCGTCTATCTCACGCGCGAGAAGCTCGTGAAGCTGCTGGCTGAAGAAGAGACGGAAGCTCTGCTCAAGAAGTATGGAGGAACGCGCGTCCGCGTCCCGCGCGAGGGAACGCCTCCGTTCGACGAGATGGCCGATTTGATTGGCGAGATTTCAACGCGGGCACTTTCTTCGGCACACACCCGCCCGCCGCAAACGCGCACTGGGATCGTCGCGCTCGCAGCTCGGGGTCTCACGCGCAGCGCGATCGCGCATAAGCTCGGATTGACTGAGCGTCACGTGCGGCGCGTTATTTCGGAAGCGAAACGAGGGGCTTGAAGAAGATAGGTTCATAAAATGGCCTTTTCTGGCCGGCAAAATGGTATCGTTACGTTGCTGGCGGTTGCGACGTGTCTTTAGATGATGAACAAGAAGAAGTTTGAACCAAGGGCGGCCGGCCGCAAGAGGGTCTCTCTACGGCGCCGCGACTGTCTACACCCGGGCAGCTTTTTCTCCGCGCTGCGGATCGCTAACTACTTGAGAAGTATCCGAAGATGAGCCTACTGATCACTGTCGCCGCTTTGGTCGTGGCGATATATTCGGCCTCCACAAAAGATCGCCGACTAGACCTCCTCTTCCGAATCGGGCGACTCGATATTTGTGTTTTCTCGCTCGGCTTTGTGGCCGTCATTTACCTTCAATTCTATGAAGTCTTTAAGCTCAACGGTCTGACAGTGGCCTCAACAGCTCGTTACCCAAGGCTGCATGGAATCACTCCTAACGACGCAATGGATCTGGTGATACTGGGCATTCTCGCATGGTTCGCTGTACATATGCCACTCGCCAGGCTTACCAGACGCAAGATCGGACAGTTCCAGCGACTCACCAACGAATTATATTGGACCGAGTCATACACGGAGCTGTTGTCCTTAATGGAACGTCATCAGAAGAGGTTCTTCAAAATCTACCGCTCTGATTTTTTATTGTCTAGTCTGCGACGATATCTGGTTCCCGATCCCTTCTTGGGAGTGCGCATTCATCTCACGTTGGATGCAAACACCGATCTCGTCGCGTTGAAGGGGTCGCTGCGTGCGGAATTGCTGAAGCTTGGGAAGTCGATTCTGGCTGGTTCAGCAAAGGTCCTGCCTAAGTATGAAAGGGAGCAGATCATATCGAGGGAGATTGTCCGCACCATTCTGCTTTCGCCGAAAACAGTCGCCGCAATCGCTCGAACGCGCCCATATTTTGCGATTAACCTTGTTCAGGAACTGCGGGCCGACCGCACGCGTTACGATTTTGTAGATCTCTATTTCACCGCGCTTCTTAGAGACTCATCGAGCGTGCTGTATGACGAATTGGAGAATAATCAGAACGTCGGCCAATTCCGCTACTATCTGAACCCCTCAAATCAACTTCTTTACTTCTTTCTGTCTGATGTACAAAGAGCCCACGACACCTACTTATGGAAACCTGTCGGTGACTATAGTATTTCGCTGTTAGATCATCTCGCACGCGATCCCGGAAACGATACTTATTCCCTCGACATGGGCAACTTTTCCGAGGTGGAGCAGTGGCATTGCCCTCTGTTCGCTTCAATCCGATTTTTCGACATCATGGTGCGCGAAGCCCTCTTCCAAGGGTTCAGCTGGCATATGGGCTTGATTCACTACATTCCTCAAATCGTACGACGATTTGTTCGCAACTACAGACTAGATGACCCGCTGATTCAGCCTGAGTCCGAGTGGCCGAACAGGTATAGTTATCTTATCTATCGAGCTTTCGATGCGATGAGCGATTGGCTCTTGGCCATAGAGAAAGTAGATCCAGCTCAAAACAACGTCGTCTTGCGTTCCGTGGGAACTTACATAGAACCCGACAACATCCCCAAAAGCGCGATACTTGCCATGTGCGAGTCGTTGCGCACCGTAATGGAATCGGAAACGTTACCCGAAAATTTCAAAAGCTATGTGGCGGATATGGTGTTTGAGCTGTACTTTAGACTTCGCTCCTCGAGCATTTCAAGCAGTTATTCGAAGGTACTTAAGCAAGCCCTCGTGTACGGCGGATCTTATCAGCGAACAAAGGACGCCATTTATCGCCGAGCCTTGGCGACGGCCTTTTGGAGACATCGTAACGAGTATAGCATCAAGAATCCCTCCGAGTTTGTGGACGAGCTGGCTGAAGCAATGGAAGCCGATTAAAATGTGCATCAAGCGCCGCCGACACCGCGCTCGCAAATGAAAACTCCTTGACGCTGGAAACGCCACGGAGTAGGGTGCTGTTCATTCGCTCCTGACGGGACGATCTAAACTAACGTGGCGTGAAGCCACCAAACATGAGGCCGGAAGGCCCGAAGGATGACTCCTATGACGGAAGTCGAGACCTCTCTACTTCTCAACAAGTTCAAACAGACCGCCGCCGAGCTGAATCAGGCTTCAAACGAGATCAATTCGATCATCTCGTCCTACGAGGCTCAGTTGGCAGAGGCAAACGCCGGCGTCGAACACTGGCTGGAATCTGAGAGCGACGCGCTTTGTCCTAGCACTCCGGATGAATCCAGTAACGAACCCGGTGTTTTGGTTGAGACGCATAAAGCGCATCAACTCGGGTTCGCAAAACTAAACGTATTTTGGAAGCTGGTGATTCGTCAGGTGAACGCGGAACGGCGCCACTATGCCGGTATAGATGAATATATCGCCCGGCCGATCGAAGGGAGCATGAGCGAGCTTTCGAAGGCTTCTCGCGAGATCCGCATCGCCGCTCTGGGCAAATTTCCTAACCTGATTGAAGAGATGCATCGGGAGGCTGTTTCGGCCTTGGAAACAATTACCCGCGCAAAGCGTCTCGTGCGCTAAAACAACTGCGAAGTCGCAACCCCGTCAGGAGCGACTACCTTTACTTAAGCCCTTTTCTAATAGCCTTCGGCGGCTGACGATCTGACGCCGGGCGGGGCACAGCGCGCGGCAAAGACATCCAGAAAAGCATCTGAAAAAGTGTGATCGAACCAGATCGAAAAACGCGATCGAACCAAATCGCATTCTAAAAGAAGCGAGGAGGTCATCAGGCAGGTCCAAGAACAAGGCGCTACGGCCGAACATGCGGATTCTGATCGCCTGCGGCACGATCGAGAGGTTGCCGGCCCAACAATTCGAGCCGCCGCAGTGCATGGTCGGGTCTTCGCAGGTAACTGTAGACGAAGCCGTTCATATCTACGTGGTCACGACCAGGCCAGCTATCCGGATCGTCATCGAGTGCGTTCGCCGATGCTCCGCTAAGATCCATGAACCCTTCGGTTCCAAATTGCGTGTTCCGTGCGAACACTCCTCCTCTTATCTGCTCGCTCAATGCGAAATATCGCGCTTCTAAAGTCGGCACCATCGATCGAGAGATCGCTACCGATCTCCGTAGCTACTAGACTCACTTGCCCCACCGCGGTAGCCCCACTGAAGTCAACCTTGCGACCGATCTTCGCGTCGTCAGCGGCGAACGTCTCGCCCCGCCGCCGTCAAATCGAGCCCTTGAACAGTCAAGGCCAAGACCGATGTGCGCACCCGCCAGATTAACCTCGCCTTGCGCTGTTAAACCGTTTCGAAGAAACACCACTCCGCCGATACGCGGGGCATTGAGGCTGAGTGCCATACCGGTCGGATTTGCGATGCGTCCTCCATCTAGTTCCAGATTATTCGCGATTTCTGCCCCTCGCAGATTCACACCACCCACGGCATGAAAACCGTGACGCAGATTTACAGCTCGCGCCCGCAGGGAATCGGCATTTATTGCGACGCCCTCGTTTCCATCTGACCGTATTAGGCAACCATCCAGACTCAGAAGCGACAAATCGGAATAGAGAAGGGTAAGTGCTGCAGAGAAGGAACACTGGAAAAAGATAAGGGGAAATCGCACCCTAACCGCGCTGAGATTCAATGCGCCCACCACCTTCGCGCATGCGATCGTGATGCCTCTCGCGTGGACGAGCCCACTAGCTTCGCGGTCAACGCAAAGCCACGTTAGAAGCTCGGCTCGTATCTCTCTTTCACTGCCCCAACTATTTGCCTCCGCGGGCGCATTCTCCGGAGCGCCCGGGCCTCTGCCTTCCGGTCCGCAGTACGCCTGCTCACCCGTAGCGGCCGCATGAACCAGTTTCCGTTCGGCTTCCGCTAATTTTGCGAATGTCTTCGACGCTAGTTGTTCGAGGCTGGGCTTTTTCGTCTCTTCAGCGCCACTCACGAGCCTATGTCCCACATTGCTGGATCGCGTCTTTACTCTGCCCGGACGTATCGATCTTTCTTCCTCGCCGGCCCTTTCTCGTGATCAGAGCGAAGCTCTTTCCGTACTTTCTCCACCTCCGCTCGATTAAGCAGAACCACCTGTTGTCGTTCTGGGGGGACCAGATTCGACGCAAGGTCGAGTCCCAGCTGCCTCTCAACATAGTACGAAAGGCATACGCGGCTGACGACACTTACGACACCGTCGGTCATGCCAAAATCGCGCTCAATCGCGTGGCGCTGAGCTGCCTTCATCTTGGGATGTGGGCCAATTCGGAGGGTAACTTTCGTGTGCCATTCCCGATCCGTAGACGGGTCCACACTATCCGGCTTCGACTCTCCGACTGATAAGAACCGAGCTAAAACGAAGTCGCGAAAATCTTCATGCTCATGGCACCATGCCCGGACGTGCCATCGGAAACCGTCGAATCCGAGCGCATGAGGTCTCAGCCACCGCCACGTAGGGCGGGCGTGACTGAACGACTGATAGTGGACGCGCAGGCTTAACGACTTTCGTATCGCCTCTGTTGCCGAGCGAAGTATTTCCACACCTAGGTGACGATGCACAAGCGGAACAATTTCAAATGGCGGAAGCCAGCCCAACCAAGTCTCTTCCTGCTTCAGTACTTCATCTGCGACTGATCGCAGCTGCGAGAGGTAGTAGCGCGCGGTCGGAGTCGAAACGACCGGCGTGAAGCTTTTCGTCGCGACGTACGTCTTGAGGCTGCCGTCATACCGAATGTTATCGGGCGCAATCGTCTGATATCGAGCAAGGTCCATCGAAGCCTGAGGAGCCGAGATGTCGAATTTCTCCGTCAGGTCAGAGCGATTGAACTGTCCGTCCCAAAATAGGCGGAATTCGATGAACTCCAGACGCTGTTCGACACTCCATCGCATTTCCGTGCTTTCGGCGATCGCCGCCGCCATTTTTGTCACCTCGTCACCTCCTCCATCGTCCCACCTTCCAGCATACTAACTTGACTCAAGTTTCTCAATCCATCTAGTTTCTAGACGTATGAGGTGATATTGTTGGAGCAACGGTGCCGCGAGGCACGGATCGAGACGAGATGCGCGAGAATAAAAGACCCCTTCGGGTCCTCAGTTTGGACGGCGGAGGAATGCGCGGCACATACGCCGCGACCTACTTGGACCGCCTCGCCAGTGGTTTCGCGTTGCGCCGCGGCATCGCGGGAATCGACATCGGCGCTGCTTTTGACCTGATCGTCGGTACGAGCACGGGCGGAATCATCGGATGTGCTCTCGCCGCCGGATTGCAGTTGAACGAGGTGATCGAACTTTACAGGAAGCACGGACGAGCAATTTTCCGGCGCCCCCTGCCGGAAAGGGCAGGTCTCGGCTTGGCCATCGATCTGCTTCGTCGACCGAGAGCTCTTGCCTGCGGTACCGAAGCGCTCCGTTCGGCGCTCACGGCGCGTTTTGATCAGGAAACTCTGGGCGAACTATTTCAGCGCCGCGGGATAGCCGTGGCGATCGCCGCCGTAGAACTCGGGCACCACCGAAGTTGGGTTTTCAAGACGCCGCATCTGCCAAATACTAATCACCGAGACGATAAATATCGGCTTGTCGACGTATGCCTCGCGACGACGGCGGCACCTGTCTACCGTTCCTTGGCGGCGATTGATCATCCTGGCGGACTGCAGGGCAGTTCTGGCCGGGATGTCTTCGCGGATGGCGGGCTCTGGGCCAACAATCCGGTCCTGGTCGGGTTGGTCGATGCACTCGAAATGACGGATAGCGACCGTGCCGTGGAAATTTTTTGCCTGGGAACTTGTCCTCGACCAGCCGGCGAGCCAGCTGATCGCATTGATCTTAATCGCGGACTTGCGCAATGGAAATTCGGTGGAGATGCTGCGTCCCTCGCGATCGACGCGCAGGAATTCGCGTACGACCACATCGCTCGGTTGCTCGCGAAGCATCTCAACCGAAAGTGCGACATTGTTCGCTTCCCTCGCGAGCAAATTCCTGCAGCGCTGATGGAGTTCCTTGGTTTGGATGACACGCGCCCGGAAGCCGTTGCTGCCCTGATAAACCAAGCACGCACCGACGCCAACATGGCCAACAGCCATTGTGGCGACCTCGCGAATCCGCAAGGCCAGCTCATGGCGCGGTTGTTTATGGAAGCACCGCCGCGACCGCCGTGATCCAGTTTTTTATCGTTTGGATGGTGTCACCAGTTCGGATTGCGAGTAGGTGTAGTTGGGTGATCGTGAGAATCATGGTCGGCATAGCAGTAGGCGTGGTTGGCACCCTTCTGGCCTGGAGCACTAAGTCACTCAAAGAGACTGTGAGTCGAAGGCTGGACCGGCAGAAAGTGTACGTGTGGCTCGAGCCGAACACGCGCGACGAACTAGGCGAAAGTCATAGAGACCTACGAACCCTGTCCACGAACGCATCCATCTCTTCGTGGACGAGAAAGGGGATGGAATCTTGGAGCGTGTAGCGCAAGGAGCCGCAGAGCCTTTATGAGAAAAAGGGAATACTCAGGATCTAGCAGGCTGCGGAAAAATGCCGAACAGTCACGAGTTTTTCTGTGCTGATGAGTTGGGGTCGCTACTTGGTTAAGGGTTTGGAGGTCGAAAGTGGCTCATCCGCTGCTGCTGGTGGGTGTTTCAGGTGACGAGGT